>JAUIJX010000096.1 GCA_030430795.1 Alphaproteobacteria bacterium
CCCGGGGACGAGAAGGCCACGGGGGAGGAGGCCTCCGAGGAAGGAGGTGCCAAGTCATGACCGCCGACGTCGAGATCACCAACCAGATCAAGAACATCACGCTCAACGTCGGTCCGCAGCATCCGGCCACCCATGGCGTGCTGCGCCTCGTGCTGGAAATGGACGGGGAGGTGGTGGAGCGCGCCGACCCGCACATCGGCCTGCTGCACCGCGGCACCGAGAAGCTGATCGAATACAAGACCTATCTGCAGGCGGTGCCCTATTTCGACCGGCTGGACTATGTCGCGCCGATGAACCAGGAGCACGCCTTCGCGCTCGCGACCGAGAAGCTGCTCGGGTTGGAAGTGCCGCCGCGCGGCCAGGCGATCCGGGTGCTGTTCGCGGAGATCGGGCGCATCCTGAACCACCTGCTCAACGTGACCACCTTCGCCATGGACGTCGGCGCGATGACGCCGCTGCTCTGGGGCTTCGAAGAGCGCGAGAAGCTCATGGAGTTCTACGAGCGGGTGTCCGGCGCGCGTCTGCATGCCGCCTACTATCGTCCGGGCGGCGTGCACCAGGACCTGCCGCCGGGCCTGATCGACGACATGCTGGACTGGATGGAGCGGTTCCCCAAGGTCCTCGACGACATGGAGAACCTGCTCAACAACAATCGCATCTTCAAGCAGCGCTCGGTCAACATCGGCGTCATGTCGATCGAGGAGGCGCTCGACTGGGGCTTCTCCGGCCCGATGCTGCGCGCCTCGGGCGCGGCGTGGGACCTGCGCAAGGCGCAGCCCTATGACGGCTACGAGCAGTACGATTTCGACATTCCGGTCGGCCGCCACGGCGACTGCTACGACCGCTACATGGTGCGCATGGCGGAGATGCGGCAGAGCCTGCGCATCGTCCGACAGGTGATCGGGACCCTGCCGGACGGCCCGGTGCATGTGCAGGACAACAAGGTCGCTCCGCCGAAGCGCGCGGAGATGAAACATTCGATGGAAGCGCTGATCCATCACTTCAAGCTCTACACCGAGGGCTACCATGTGCCGGAAGGCGAGACCTACACCGCCGTTGAAGCGCCGAAAGGTGAGTTCGGTATCTATATGGTGTCCGACGGTTCCAATAAACCGTATCGCTGCAAGATTCGTGCGCCCGGTTTTGCGCATCTGCAGGCGCTCGACTTCATGTCCAAAGGGCACATGCTGGCGGATGTCTCGGCCATCATCGGTACGCTCGACATCGTGTTTGGGGAGATAGACAGGTAAATGGAAGCGAAAAGTGCAAAAGTAGAGCATGTGCTGCAGCCGGAAACCTTCGAGTTCACGAAGGCGAATCTGACGCAGGCGAAAAAGATCATTGCGCGCTATCCGAAAGGGCGTCAGCAAAGTGCGGTGATGCCGCTGCTGACCATTGCGCAGCGCCAGCATGATAACTGGCTGCCGCGCGTAGCGATGGATGTGATCGCGGGCATGCTCGGCATGGCGCCGATGCGCGTCTACGAAGTCGCAACCTTCTACTCGATGTATAATATGCGCCCGATGGGTAAGCACCACGTGCAGCTTTGCACCACCACCCCGTGCTGGCTGCGCGGCTCGGACAATATCGTCCGCGCCTGCGAGGAACATCTCGGCATCCGTATGGGCGACACCTCGAATGACGGCCTGTTCACCCTCACCGAAGTGGAATGCCTCGGCGCCTGCGTTAACGCGCCGATGTGTCAGATCACCAGCAGCGAGGAAGATCATTTCTATGAAGACCTCACTGCGGAATCCATTGTCGATATCCTGAAAACGCTGGCCGCGGGCAAGCAACCGTCTCCGGGCTCAGCGGCAGGGCGCAAGAGTTCCGAGCCGGTCACCGGGCCGACCACGCTGGAAGCGCAGCAGAAGGGCTGGGAAAAAATGAAGAAGGGGGCGGCGTAATGTTGAAAGACGAAGACCGCATCTTCACCAATCTCTACGGCTTCGAGGACTGGACGCTGAAAGGTGCCAAGGCGCGCGGCGACTGGGACAAAACCAAAGACCTGCTCAAGTTGGGCGAGGAAGAAATCATCGAGCGCGTCAAAGCCTCCGGCCTGCGTGGCCGTGGCGGCGCGGGCTTCTCCACCGGCCTCAAATGGTCGTTCATGCCGAAAGAGGTCAAAGACCGCCCGCATTATCTGGTCGTCAACGCCGACGAAGGCGAGCCGGGCACCTGTAAAGACCGCGACATCATGCGCCACGATCCGCACAAGCTGATCGAGGGCTGCCTGATCGCGTCTTTCGCCATCCGCGCCAATGCATGCTACATCTATATCCGCGGCGAGTTCCGTGAAGAGGCCGACCGCCTCGAACATGCCATCGACGAATGCTATGCCGCCGGTCTGGTTGGCAAGAACGCCTGCAAATCCGGTTTCGATTTCGACATCTATGTCCACCGTGGTTCCGGCGCCTATATCTGTGGCGAGGAAACCGCGCTGATCGAATCGCTCGAAGGCAAGAAAGGCCAGCCGCGCCTCAAGCCGCCATTCCCGGCGGGTGCAGGGCTGTATGGCTGCCCGACCACCGTCAACAACGTCGAATCCATCGCGGTGGCGCCGACCATCCTGCGTCGCGGGCCGGAATGGTTTGCGGGTATCGGTCGTGAAAACAACACCGGCACCAAAGTCTTCTGCATCTCCGGGCATGTTGAAAACCCGTGCAACGTCGAAGAAGAAATGGGCATCCCGCTCAAAGAGCTGATCGAGAAACACGCCGGCGGTGTGCGCGGCGGCTGGGATAATCTGCTGGCGGTCATTCCCGGTGGCTCGTCCGTTCCGGTGCTGCCGAAATCCATTTGCGACACCGTGCTGATGGACTTTGACTCGCTGCGTGCAGTGCAGTCCGGCCTCGGTACCGCCGCGGTCATCGTCATGGATCAATCCACCGACATCGTCAAAGCCATCGCCCGCCTGTCAAAATTCTACAAACACGAATCCTGCGGTCAGTGCACCCCGTGCCGCGAAGGCACTGGCTGGCTCTGGCGCATGATGGAGCGCATGGTGACCGGCGATGCCACCCGCGAAGAAATCGACCAGATGCTCGACATTTCTTATCGCATCGAAGGCCACACCATCTGCGCGCTGGGCGATGCCGCTGCGTGGCCGGTGCAGGGTCTGGTGCGCCACTTCCGCGACGAGATCGAGCGCCGCATCGACGAATTTACGCGGAGGGTCGCGTGATGAGGCGTCTGCCGGCAATCACATTAATATGTATCGTGTTGTTACCGGTAATGGTGTCAGCACAAGGGCTACGCTCGGCTGACTTTTTGGCAGACTGCAAGAAATACGATGCAGCATGCAAATTATATATCACCGGTGCGGTGGAGACGATGTATATGCTGGCAAAGGCTGGTAAGATACCGCCGAACTGTGTGCCGGAAAACCCTAGTTTTGTTGAAATACAAAAAAAGCTGGAAGCAATGATTGCGGAACATCCTGATCAGGTCATGGTGAGGAGTCCTCTGGGGGTGATGATTGCGTTGATGGGGCTTGATGTGATGGTGGATAGTGAAACCGGCAAACTGCAAGTGAAGGAATCGAAATGCCTACACTAAAAATAGACGGTGACGAATACGAATTTGAAGCAGGGATGAGTGTCATTCAGGTCTGCGACATGCACGGCATTGAAATCCCGCGCTTCTGCTACCACGAGAAGCTGGAAATCGCCGGAAACTGCCGCATGTGTCTGGTCGAAGCCAAGCCCGGCCCGCCGAAGCCGCAGGCATCCTGCGCCCTCCCGGCGATGGACGGTCAGGAAATTTTTACCAAGACCGAGATGGTCAAAAAGGCGCGCGAAGGCGTCATGGAATTCCTGCTCATCAACCACCCGCTGGATTGCCCGATCTGCGATCAGGGTGGCGAGTGCGACCTGCAGGATCAGGCCATGCTCTACGGCACCGGCAAAAGCCGCTACAACGAATTCAAGCGCGCGGTGGAAGAGAAATACATGGGGCCGCTCATCAAAACCGAGATGACCCGCTGCATCCACTGCACCCGCTGCGTGCGCTTCTCCGAGGAAATCGCTGGCGTGCCGGAACTCGGCGCCACCGGTCGCGGTGAGGATATGCAGATCACCACCTATCTGGAAAAGGCTGTCTCTTCCGAACTGTCCGGCAACGTCATCGACCTCTGTCCGGTCGGTGCGCTGACCTCCAAGCCGTATGCCTTCATCGCGCGTCCGTGGGAGATTAAAAAGACCGAATCCGTCGATGTGATGGATGCGGTCGGCAGCAACATCCGCGTTGATTCCCGTGGCAATGCCGTCATGCGTGTGCTGCCGCGCCTCAATGAGGACATCAACGAGGAATGGATTTCTGACAAGACCCGCTACGCCATCGACGGCCTGCGCCGCCAGCGCCTCGACCAGCCCTATATCCGCGTCAAGGGCAAGCTGAAACCGGCAAGCTGGGATGACGCCTTCGCCGTGATTAAGAAGAAATTCGCCGGGCTGAAGGGCGAGGAAATCGCTGCGCTCTCCGGTGATCTGGCCTGCACGGAAAGTATGGTGGCGCTAAAAGACCTGATGACCGCACTCGGTTCCGGCAACATGGACTGCCGCCAGGACGGTGCGCGCCTCGATGCCGATGATCGCGGCAGCTACCTGTTTAACACCACCATCGCCGGGATCGAAGAGGCGGATCTGGTGCTGCTGGTCGGCACCAACCCACGCGTTGAAGCGCCGCTGGTCAATGCCCGCATCCGCAAGCGTTCGCGTCGCGGCGGCCTGAAAGTCTATAATATCGGTGTGCCGCACGACCTCACCTATCCGGTGGAAGAGTTGGGCAACGACACCGCGCTGTTTGACAAAATCGCCCGTGGTAAACACGAACTCTTCGACGTTATTAATAAGGCCAAAAACCCGATGATCATTCTCGGTATGGGTGCGCTGGCGCGTGAAGACGGCGGTGATATCCTGCAGACGGCGCGCTTCCTTGCGACGCACACGCCGATCATCGGCAAGAAATGGAACGGCTTCAATGTCCTGCACACCGCCGCGGCGCGTGTCGGCGGTCTGGAAGTCGGCTTCGTGCCGCAAAAGGGTGGGCGCGGCATCGTGCGCATCATGGAAGGCATCGAGAAAAAAGACATCAAGGCGCTCTACCTGCTGGGTGTGGATGAAATCGACACTGACTATTTTAAAGGTGCGTTCGTCATCTATCAGGGGCACCACGGTGACATCGGCGCGGAATGTGCGGATGTGGTGTTGCCGGGTGCGGCCTATACCGAAAAGAACGCCACCTACGTCAATATGGAAGGCCGCCCGCAACGCGCGGTCAAAGCGGTATTCCCTCCGGGCGAGGCGCGTGAGGACTGGAAAATCATCCGTGCGCTGTCGGAGGAACTGGGGTGCAAACTTCCGTATAACACGCTGGAAGATGTACAGAAACGCATGATTGAACTGGCGCCGCAACTGGCTGGCCTCGATACCATTGAACCGGCCACATGGAATGCCGCTGCCAAAGTGTTGCGCGGTGCTAAAATCGGCAAAGAGCCGTTTGAAGACGTCATGCGCAATTTCTACATGACCGATTCCATCAGCCGCGTGTCCCGCACCATGGCGGAATGCACCCGCGCCATCCTGATGCCGCAGAAAAAAGATAGCAAGGAGGCCGCATGATCGCTGACCTGCTATCGCTGCTGCCAGAAGAATTCCTGCCGGTTCTGCCGCTGCTGGAAGTGCTGCTGAAAATCATCATCGTGGTGCTGCCGCTGCTTGGTGCCGTGGCCTACCTGACCCTGATGGAACGTAAAGTCATCGCCGCCATGCAACTGCGCCGCGGGCCGAATGTGGTTGGGCCGTTCGGGCTGCTGCAACCGCTGGCCGACGGCCTGAAGCTGTTCCTGAAAGAAACCATCCTGCCGACCAATGCCAACAAGCTGGTGTTTGTGCTGGCGCCGATGCTGACCTTCATCCTCGCCATGCTGGGCTGGGCGGTGATCCCGGTCGCCGAAGATTTCGTCATCGCCGATATCAATGTCGGGGTGCTCTACCTCTTCGCCATTTCCTCGCTCGGTGTCTATGGCATCATCATGGCGGGCTGGGCGAGTAACTCCAAATACGCATTTCTCGGTGCCATCCGCTCCGCCGCGCAAATGGTCTCCTACGAAGTCTCCATCGGCTTCGTCATCGTCACTGTGCTGGTATTCGTTGGCTCGCTGAATCTCGGTGATATCGTGGAAGCGCAGCGTCACGGCTGGTTTGCCTTTGGCATCCTGTTCCCGATGTTCATCATCTTCTTTGTGTCGGCGTTGGCGGAAACCAACCGCCTGCCGTTTGACCTGCCCGAAGCGGAAGGCGAACTGGTCGCCGGTTATAACGTCGAATACTCTTCCATGACCTTTGCACTGTTCTTCCTGGGGGAATACGCCAACATGATCCTGATGAGCGGCATGACGGTCATTCTCTTCCTCGGTGGCTGGTTGCCGCCGATGGATTTGCCGATCTTCGCAGCCGTGCCGGGTGTGCTATGGTTTGCGCTCAAAACGGTGTTCCTGCTCTATGTCTTTATCTGGGTACGCGCCACCTTCCCGCGCTATCGCTACGACCAGCTGATGCGTCTCGGCTGGAAAGTCTTCCTGCCGTTCTCGCTCATCTGGGTGGCCGTCACCTCCGGCTACGTGGTCTATGGCCACAACATCCCGAAAAGCCCAACCGAGGCAGTCGAG
>JAUIJX010000097.1 GCA_030430795.1 Alphaproteobacteria bacterium
TCATCAAAGGCGGGCCGGGGCAAGACTCGATTTACGGCGGTGACGGCAATGACACCATCTATGGCGGTAAGGACAGCAACAGCTGGGCTTATGGCGAAGGCGGCGATGACTATATCGTCGGTGGGCCGGGCGTTAGCCTGCTCTATGGCGGTGACGGTATGGATACGCTGATTGGCGGTTCTGACATGGATACGCTGGTTGGTCATGCCGGGGATGACTATCTGAAAGGCGGCAGTGGGAATGACTCCTTAAGCGGTGAAGCGGATAACGACTATATTCGTGGAGATGCCGGGAATGACACGCTGTATGGCGGTAGCGGGAATGACACGCTGGACGGTGGTAGCGATAATGACGACGTTCGTGGCGATGACGGGAATGACTACCTGAAAGGCTATGACGGGAATGACACTCTCCGTGGCGGAAACGGCGATGATACCGTAAAAGGTAGTGATGGTACCGACTATTTGTTTGGGGATTTCGGTAATGATATTCTCAACGGAGAAGACGGTGATGACCGGATTTATAGCGGTCAGGACAATGATACCGTTACCGGAGGTGCCGGCAATGACTGGTTCGGACTGATCTTATCTGATGGCACTACGATTGTGACTGATTTCGATGCAGATGGCGACGATTTACTTCTGGTGAGTGGCGCTGGAGCTGTCTTTGGCGAAGTTAGTGCGACGACGATGGCAGGGGGCACCGAAGTGCTCGTTCACTTAGGGAAACAGAATGAAGTTGGTACATATGCCCACGTCTTCCTCGAAGGTGTGTTTGATTTTGATCTGACGCCCGGTGCAGGGGACATTGTTTATGCGAGTACTGATTTCGCCTAAGCGGAATAACAATAGGTTTGAAAAGCCCTGCCAACCGGCGGGGCTTTTTGTTTGTAAAAGGAGCGGTTATACGTTGATTTTGCGGCTGTTGGCCATTACAACAAGGGCAGAACAACCATGATGGTGGCTATGGCAGAGCGTTTACTGGATCAGGTGCATTTTCCGTCCGACTTCCGGCAGTTCTCACTGGAGCAGCTAAAGCAGCTGGCCGATGAGGTGCGCGCGGAACTGATTGACGTGGTGGCCGAGACCGGTGGGCATCTGGGCGCCGGGCTGGGAGTGGTGGAGCTGACCATCGCGCTGCATCACGTGTTCCATACACCGAAAGATAAGCTGATCTGGGATGTGGGGCATCAGGCCTATCCGCACAAGATGCTGACCGGGCGACGCGGCAAGCTGCGCACGCTGCGGCAGGAAGGCGGGCTTTCGGGCTTCTGTAAACGCGACGAGAGTGAATATGACGCGTTCGGGGCGGGGCATAGCTCGACCTCGATTTCCGCCGGGCTGGGGATGGCGGTGGCACGCGATTTCGCCGGGGAGAATTACGAGGTGATTTCAGTGATCGGCGACGGCGCGATGAGCGCCGGGATGGCTTATGAAGCACTGAATAATGCCGGGGCACTGAAGCGCCGGATGATTATTATCCTCAATGACAACGATATGTCGATTGCCCCGGCAGTGGGGGCAATGAGCAACTATCTGTCACGGCTGATCGGCTCGCGCTCGTATCGCAGTATCCGTGATCTCAGCAAGACGGTGGTATCGGCATTCCCTGAGCCGGTGCAGAAAGTGGCGCGGCGGGCAGAGAGCTATGCGCGCGGGATGGCGTCCGGCGGGACGTTGTTCGAGGAAATGGGGATGTATTATATCGGGCCGGTGGACGGGCATAATCTCGACCATCTGGTGCCGCTGCTGAAAGCGGTGCGCGACAAGCAGGATTCCGGGCCGGTGCTGATTCACATGGTGACGGAAAAGGGCAAAGGGTTTGCACCTGCCGAAGAAGCGCATGAGAAGTATCACGGGGTCAGCCGCTTCGATGCCGAGACCGGAGCACAGCAGAAAGCGAAGGGCGGCGCGCCGTCTTATACCAAAGTGTTTGCCAATGCTTTGATTCAGGAAGCGCGTGAGGATGAGAAGGTCGTGGCGATTACGGCGGCGATGCCTTCCGGCACCGGGCTGGATGCGTTCGGGGATGTGTTCCCGGCACGCTGCTTCGATGTCGGGATTGCCGAGCAGCATGCGGTGACGTTTGCAGCCGGAATGGCAGCGGAGGGGTATAAGCCGTTCGTGGCGATTTATTCGACCTTCCTGCAACGCGCTTATGATCAGCTGGTGCATGATGTCGCGATCCAGAATCTGCCGGTGCGGTTCGCGATTGACCGGGCGGGGCTGGTCGGCGCCGATGGGGCGACGCATGCAGGATCGTTCGACGTGGCGTATCTGGCGTGCCTGCCGAATATGGTGGTGATGGCGTGCGGCGACGAGGCTGAGCTGATGCATATGGTGGCGACAGCAGCGGCGCATGACGGGCCGATTGCTTTCCGCTATCCGCGTGGCGAGGGCTCTGGTGTGGCATTGCCAGAGCGCGGTGAGGTGTTGCCGATCGGTAAGGGACGGATTGTGAAGGAAGGCCATGAGGTGGCGTTGCTGAATTTCGGCGGTAGGCTGGCGGCGTGTGAGCAGGCAGCAGAAGTGCTGGAGGCTGAGGGGATCAGCGTGACGGTGGCGGATGCACGGTTTGCCAAGCCACTGGACGAGGGACTGATTAAAGACCTGATGCGCACGCATGCGCAGGTGGTGACGATAGAAGAGGGATCGCGCGGCGGGTTCGGCGCGCAGGTGATGCATCTGCTGGCGGAAGCCGGGATGCTGAACGGGGCAGACGGTGCAGCGAGTGTGCATACGCTGTGCTTGCCGGATGTGTTCCAGCATCATGCCGCGCCGGAAGCGATGTATGACGAGGCCGGGCTGAGTGCCGGTAAGATTGCCGAGACAGTACGGCAGCTACGCAGCGGGAAGGTGGCGCCACGGCCCGCGCTGGTGAAGGCGTAACGTCACAAAATCTTCATATTTTTTAAGTGTTTTTCGTGTAATATCATTCGGGGAGATTGATCATGGCTATTCAGGTTACAGGTATTCAGGATCGTGAGGCAGCGCAGAGCGATCTGTCGATTCAGGCTATTGGGTTGGACGAGGCGTTGCATGCCAAAATTGAGGGGCACAAGGCAGCAATCACTGCGGCAGTGGGTGACGATGTGTCGCATGTGATTTTTATTCCCTATCCGTATGGGGAATCCGATGTGATGGTGAATTACGATGCACAGGGAAATCCTATGGAACCAAAGCTGATGGCGCTGATCCAGAATGGCCGGGGTGAGGATTTGACACAGAATGCTGAGTTGCAGGATGTGCTGAAAGACGCGCTTGGCGGTGAACTGGTGGAAGTGCGCCATGCCGGGCAGTATGGCAAAGCAACGCTTTCAGAGGCGCTGATGCATGGACGGCTGGATGCAGAGGGCGCTATGCAACTGAGAGGGGCGCTGTCTGATGCCGGGGTGGATATGCGACGAGTCAAACAAGGCAGCGATGAACGGATAAGGTGAGTTGATGGCTGAGGAGGGGGACGAGGATAAGAAGAAGGATGACGGTAGCGAGGATGCTGCCGGTAAGCCTGATGCACCTGAACAGCCCAAGCCTGACGACGAACCTGAATATCCCGAGGTTGACGATCATCAGATAATCCCCGGTTTTTATCTTGGCGGCGGACAGCATCAGCATGAAGAAGGTGCCGGTGAGGACCCGATGGGTGGGATTGACTGGAGTGCGCCGCTGGAACCGGACGATGCTACTCCGGAAAAATTTGAAGGCGGATTAGCCGATGCGCTGGAAGAAATGGATGCCATTCGCGAGGAACAGGAAGAGCATATCAACGGCTGGCTGGAAGATATGCTGGTGGCCGCCAAGCGCGGTGAAATTTACGAAGCAGTCAGTAAGGCGTATGCCGAGACCCCCGATGATGAGAAAGAAGCGTTTATCCGATCCATCGATCCGGAAGTGGTGTGGTATATTGCGCGTGACGCTAACTATATGAACTTCGTGTTGATGGGTGAGGAAATATCGCGCACCGATCTGCAGCCGTATAATGACAGCCGTATGGCGATGGCAGAAGATGAAGGCAAAGCGCATCTGGTGCGAGATGAGCGGCTGCGTGTACAAAACCCGGCGTATAAATTTCTTAGCTGGCGGCACGATTTGAACCATCCGGAACAGACAGGCCCGCTGCGTCAATATACGGATGACCCTAAAGCGCGAAATGTTGGTCGGTGTCCACGCATTGGGCCGCGGGTGTTTATCGCCGAGCGAAACCGCCTGCTGGCAATTCTGGATGAGCCTGCCAGCATTTCTCTGGAAGATCATCAGGCAATGGAGCGGAAAGACAAGTATGACCGGACGCTGCTGCATGTCAGTGAATTGAAAGACAGGGTATTGGGGTTGCATGCTATTCATGACCGGGACCTGCAGCCGCATTTTATTGGGGATGCCAACGACACGAGTAATAACAAAGAAACAGCCCGGCATACCGATTATGATAAACCGGTGAAGATCGACCTGTTTGAAGATGCGCTGAACCGGGCATCATGTTTCCGCGAAATTCGCGTGGGAGCGTTGGCACGGGCGATAGGCGAAACGCATTCATGGATTGCTAGTGGGCAGCGGAATAGTCGGCATACGGATAAATTTTTCGGTGATCGCTGGTTATATGATTCGCTGACTAACAGGCGTCGACAACTGGTGCATCATTTCCAACAGTTTCGTGGAGAGACGGATGTGTTCTCGCGCGCTGCCGAAAGAGATATCACTATTACGCAGGTGATTGAAGGGTTGTTGAAAGAGCGCGACGTGCCGTATCCAGAGGAGCGGGTGGCGGGGATTCCATCGTCGGAAAAGGTGCTCTCCGATCTTCGTGACCGGATGGTGTCGGTGGAGCATGATATGTCGATGATGAACATGTCCGCCAAGCCGTATAATCTGGCGCCAGAATCACAACTGGCGGCGGACAAAGAGCGCGTCGTGCAGGCGTATCATGCACGAGAGCACGACAACGGACGCGAGTAGCGTTTAGAATCTAAATTTATATTCGAATTCGAAACGGATGGCGCCGTCGGCGGCAGCATCGGTGAGACCGACCAGATAGACAAGCTGGTATTCAAATTCATCTTCATCGTCCTGCGTCAGCGCTTCCAGAAACGGGATGTGGCCGTAAGCGCCGGGGCCGATATAATGTTCCTGCTCATCCCATGACGGCATGTCGTCTATCTCTTTGAAGTCGGCCTGCCATTCTATGCCCGGTTTGAATTCCGGCATCCATTCGTAACGCGTCCATGCGCGTGCCTCAAAATCGAGGTTGTTGCCCGACTCACCAAAATTATGTTCCAGCTCGATGTTGGCGCGGGTGCGTATCTTATTGACCTGATTCTGCAAGAGCAGGACGGATTCGATACTATCCGCCGTGTTGCTGTGGAGGGTGTGCTTGTATTTATTGTTGATGCCGACATCCCACCAGTACGCGCCTTTCTCGGTGAGCTGACGTTTGAGTTCGAGTTCCAGCTGAACAGGTTCTATGCCACCATTCCCCGCTTCGCGTTTGCCTTCCAGTTCGACTTCAGCCAGCCAGCGATCCGCAAAGGCGTAACCGAAACCAAGGATGTGTTCCTGACTGTTCTTGTCGCTCTTGCGGTCGTCATGCGTCCATTCGGATTTATACTCCAGTTCGGCAGAGCCTTTAGGGGCGTAGGGACTTTTGATGCCGCCGATGGCGAAGGCTTGCGGTGCGGCGAGGAGGACGGTAGCGGCGAGTGCGCCGGAGAAGGATTGTCTGAGCATCATGACCTTTCATGGTTGGTTTTTTGCAGCCATTGTTTGTAACGATGCGGCGGTGGCGACTCAAGCATTTTCGGGCGGAAATGTATTGCTATATGACAATTTCATGACATTTTTGAAGAGGCTATTGCCGGTTCTTTGTGTGCAGACTATAACCATCCCGTTTTGACTTATGTCTTAACCCTCAACTGGTAAACTCTGCTTTGCAGGGGTTCGGACTGTCCTGGGAAGGAAACAGCGTGGATACCAGAGGTCACTTGAATGGGAAAAAGCACATGCAGAGCATGATGCAGTTGCAGACCCTTCATCGCACCGACCAGACCAGTGTGGCGATGACGGTGAGCACGGCAACCGCGACAACGATCTGACGCCCGTCCGGCGACAAGTCTTTTGTGAGGTTTATCATGCGAATTGAGCTTGCCCCAAGACTGCGTTAAGCAGCGATGGGGGTCCCTACTGGAGAGCCGTTCAGCCATTTGGTTGACGTTCTATGAACGCTAATTTAGGCGGCTCTCCAATTTCATCTCATGTGAATACTACATCAATGCGAAAAGGTCGGCGACGACCGGTGGCTCTTCGATGTCCACCTTGGTGCGGCGGCGTGTCGGCTTCGGCGCGGTGAGTTTGCGCTCCGACGGAGTGGCTTGCTTTTGTTTTTCTTTCTCTTTTTTCGGCTGGTGCATGGCCATGCATTGCGCGACCAGTTCCTGGCGTTCAAAGGCAATGGTGCCGAGCGAGATGCCGACCCATGCGCCGTGGATGAAGGTCAGGATGCGCTCAGCTTCCAGTTCATCGCCGGTGTTCATCAGGATGGCTTCGCGCAGTTGGCGGTTGAAGCTCTCGATGGCATAGCGATACGGCGCATGCGCAGCGGCGTGGGAGACAAATGCCGTCCAGACCGCCAGTGTTTTTCTGGTGCAGAGTTTG
>JAUIJX010000098.1 GCA_030430795.1 Alphaproteobacteria bacterium
GATCTTCCCCGAAAGCGGTGGCATGGATTGGCAATCCGCCTGCCGGGGGCAGGGTGACGCTGGCGCCTTTGTTGCCGCTGATGCACATATCGGCCAGCGCGCAGAGCAGGCCGCCGTCAGAGAGGTCATGACAAGCGCTGATCAGCCCGGCGGCAATCAGATTGCGGACAAGATCGCCGTTTCTTTTCTCGGTGGCGAGATCGACCGGCGGCGGTGCACCTTCCTCCCGCCCGGTGATTTCACGCAGATAAAGCGATGCGCCGAGATGGCCTTTGGTTTCGCCCAGCAGGAAGATGACGTCGCCATCGTTCTTAAACCGCATGGACATATGCTTGCGGATGTCTTTCAGCAGGCCGACGCCGCCGATGCCGGGTGTCGGCTGTACGCCTTCGCCGTTGGTTTCGTTATAGAGCGAGACGTTGCCGGAGACGACCGGGTAGGCGAGGGCTTCGCAGGCTGCAGCGATGCCTTCGATACAGCCGACCAGTTGCCCCATAATGTCCGGTTTTTCCGGGTTACCGAAATTGAGGCAGTTGGTGATGGCCAGCGGCGTGGCACCGGTGGCAGTCAGGTTGCGCCAGGTCTCAGCCACGGCCTGTTTGCCGCCTTCGAACGGGTCGGCATAGCAATAGCGCGGGGTGACATCGGTGGCGATGGCGAGGGCTTTGCCGGTGCCGTGGATACGCACGACGGCGGCATCGCCGCCCGGCTTCTGCACGGTGTCATTCATCACCTGATGGTCGTATTGTTCCCAGATCCAGCGCTTGGACGCCATGTCCGGGCAGCCGAGCAATGTCTTGAGAGCGTCTTCCAGCGGTGCGCCTTTGACGCTGTCGGGTGCGATATCCGGGCGTTTCGCGGTCGGGGTGTGCGGGCGATCGTAAATCGGCGATGCGGAGGAAATCGGCGCGACCGGCAGGTCGGCAACGATATTGCCACCGGATTTCAGCACCATATGGCCGGTATCGGTCAGGTGGCCGATGGTGGCGACATCGAGTTCCCATTTGCGGAAAATCTCATGCGCCAGTTGTTCACGCTCCGGCTTGATGACCATCAGCATGCGTTCCTGCGATTCGGAGAGCATGATTTCATACGGGGTCATGCCACTCTCACGTTGCGGAACGCGGTCGAGATCGAGTTCGATGCCGAGGCCTCCTTTATCAGCCATTTCCAGCGACGAGCAGGTCAGCCCGGCAGCGCCCATATCCTGAATGGCGATGATGGCGTCGGTCTGCATCAGCTCGAGGCAGGCTTCGATCAGCAGTTTTTCGGTGAAGGGGTCGCCGACCTGCACGGTCGGGCGTTTTTCTTCCGTGCCTTCGGAGAATTCGGTGGAGGCCATAGTGGCGCCGTGGATGCCGTCGCGTCCGGTTTTGGAGCCGACATAGAGCACCGGGTTGCCAAGACCGGCAGCGGCGGAATAGAAGATTTTGTCCTGATCGGCGAGACCGACCGTCATGGCGTTGACGAGGTTGTTACCGTTATAGGACGGGTGGAAAATGCATTCACCGCCGACCGTCGGTACGCCGACGCAGTTGCCGTAGAAGCCGATGCCGCTGACCACGCCGGAGATCAGATGGCGGGTTTTGGGGTGTGACGGTTCGCCGAAGCGCAGGGCGTTCATGTTGGCGATGGGGCGGGCGCCCATAGTGAAGACGTCGCGCAATATGCCGCCAACACCAGTGGCAGCACCCTGAAACGGTTCGATAAATGACGGGTGGTTATGGCTCTCCATCTTGAAAATAGCGGCCTGATTATCGCCAATGTCGATGATGCCGGCATTCTCACCGGGGCCGCAGATGACCCACGGCGCTTCGGTCGGCAGTTTCTTCAGATGCAGGCGGGTGGTTTTGTAGGAGCAGTGCTCCGACCACATGACCGAGAAGATGCCTAGCTCCACCAGATTGGGGGTGCGCCCGAGTATGTCCAGAATCTTGGCGTATTCGTCTTCAGTCAGCCCGTGTTCGGCGACAATATCCGGGGTGATGGGAGGTGTGGTCTCTGCCACGGCCTGTGCATGCGACATGGTTGATTAAGCCCTGATTTATCTGGCTCGCACCATAAGGTGTCGATGCTTTTCTGACAAGTGAAAGATGATGGGAAATGTGGGCTTAGCCGCGCCCTATTTCAGTATCGGATGATTTTCCGCCGCCACCGCCAATCTCATCGATTGATGCTTCTGACCATTGCATGCTGTTTATAGGGCCTATGGCCTCAGCGGCTGCTACAAGTGCGTTGTTGAGGGTTGCTTCCTGTGCGCCGACAGGTGGAATGGCAAGTTCACCAATGATTGCACGTGTAAAATCTCTCGCATTTGCTATTTCCTGGCCATCAACCTCAATCTGGGCGCCGCCGGCAAAACTATCCAGCACAGCACCGCTTTGAGCCATATAGGCTGCCAGTGCCATTTCCTGATTTTCTGCGACCGAAATGTCGGTTGGTCCTGCCATGATGTAACGTCTTGTTGTTATCCCCGATATATTTATTATACCGGTCGATTCTTAACCAAAGGTTAAAATATTAACCTTTCTGGCGAATCAAATGATTAACTTACCTGCCATTTACCAAGTATATCACAAATAATGGGAAAATAAAAATGAATCAGGCGGCAAACAAGCCGGTGAACATGGCGCGGCCGTCAGTGCCGGAGGTCAGGGGATCGCAGACCCGTTCCGGGTGCGGCATCATGGCGGCGACATTGCCGTCAGCGTTGGTGATGCCGGCGATATTACCCTGTGAGCCGTTAGGGTTGGCCTCATCGGTAATCGTGCCGTTATCATCGCAGTATCGGAACAGAATTTGACCGTTGTCTTCCAGTGATTTGAGCGTGTCCGGGGTGGCGAAATAATTGCCGTCATGGTGGGCGACGGGGACATGGATGACCTGTCCCTGCTCATAATGCTTGGTGAACGGGCGGTCGGCGTTTTCAACGCGCAACGCCACAGTCTTGCAGATGAAGGACAGGTTGCGGTTGCGCATCAGGGTGCCGGGGAGCAGGCCGCTCTCGGTTAGTACCTGAAAGCCGTTGCAGATGCCCAGCACCATGCGGCCTTCATCGGCATGGGCTTTGACCGCGCGCATGATCGGGGAATGGGCGGCCATCGCGCCGGAGCGCAGATAGTCACCATAAGAAAATCCGCCGGGGACGATGATGAGATCGAGTTTCGGCAGTTCGGTATCCTGGTGCCAGATGCTCTCGACGGAGCCTTTGGCTTCGACGCCCCAGTCACCGCGCAGAAACGATTCGATGGCGGTGCGGGCATCGCGGTCGCAGTTGGAGCCCGGAAACGTAATAACCCCTGTTTTCATTGCCGTTTATGCCACCAGTTCAATGTCGTAATTTTCAATCACCGTGTTGGCGAGAAGTTGCTCGCACATATCCTTGACGCGTGCTTTGGCTTGTTCGCTGTCGGTATCGCCCAGTTCCAGTTCGATGAATTTGCCGATGCGCACTTCCTCCACCCCGTCGAAGCCGAGATGTTCCAATGCGTTCTGGCTGGCTTTGCCTTGCGGATCCAGTACGCCGTTCTTCAGCGTGATATGAATTTTTGCTTTCATCACTTAGCTCTTCTTCTTGCCTTTGGGAGAGGGTTTCTTTTTTGCGGCCGCTTTTTTAGCGGGTTTTTCCTTGGTGGTATCAAAGGTAGTGACGTCTGCATTTGGCAACACACCGAGGCGTTTGGCTACTTCCTGATAGGCCTCCTCGATGTCGCCGAGGTCGCGGCGGAAGCGGTCCTTATCCATTTTCTCGTCGGTTTTGATGTCCCACAGACGGCAGGAATCAGGACTGATTTCGTCAGCCAGCAGGATGCGGGAGCGGCCTTCTTCATCATAGTGACGGCCAAATTCCAGTTTGAAGTCGATGAGGCGAATGCCGATGCCGTGGAACAGCCCACTGACATAGTCATTGACGCGCATGGCCTGCATGCGGATTTCTTCCAGCTCGATCGGCTCGGCGATATCGAATGCGTAGATCAGCTCTTCAGACAGGAACGGATCGCCCAGCTTGTCGTTCTTCAGGCAATATTCCACAATCGGCAGACCCAGCGGCTGGCCTTCGTCGATGCCGAAACGCTCAGTGAAGCTACCGGCGGCGACGTTGCGGACAATCACTTCCAGCGGGATAATTTCCAGCGCATAGACCAGTTGCTCACGCATGTTGATGGTTTTGATGAAATGGTTCGGGATACCCATGTCGGTGAGATTCTCCATGATGTATTCCGAGATGCGGTTGTTGATGACGCCCTTGCCACGGATGGTGCCTTTCTTCTTATTATTAAAGGCGGTGGCATCGTCCTTGAAATGTTGAATCAGCGTGCCTGGTTCCGGCCCTTCAAATAATTGTTTGGCTTTACCTTCATATATAGGGGTGCGTGTTGCCATGCAATCGTGCCTTTCGTGCCAAATTAAGTGTTGCGCTAGTCATAAAGTAATTTAAAGTGCCGGGCAACGTTAAAAAATTGGCTAAAAGGAGCATCAGGTATGTCTACATTCGACGAACGGGACAAAGCGTTTGAAAACAAATTCGCTCACGATGAGGAGCTGCAATTTAAAGCGCAGGCGCGCCGTAACAAGTTGCTGGGGTTGTGGGCTGCCGAGAAGCTTGGAAAATCTGGCGAAGATGCCGATGCTTACGCCAAGGAAGTGGTGATGTCCGATTTCGACGAGCCGGGCGATGACGATGTGCTGCGCAAGGTGCTGGCTGATTTCGATGCCGCAGGCCTCGGCATAGCGCGCGAAGACCTGCGGTACGAAATGGATCAGCTGATGGTTCAGGCAAAACGCCAAATTATGGAAGAGATCGGTTAGTTAGGGAGCGATAATACTACTATCGTCTCTTATGATTTGTGAGAGCGCTATTCTTTCACTGCGTGCGACTTCTTCGATGCCTTGTTCATGCAGGTTGCGGGCAAAACCAATGAATCCACGGATATCTTCCGGGGTGACAGGAGTGCGCGACGAGTTACCCAAAAGCGAGCCTTGTTCTTCCGGGAAGTAGTCAAAACTTTTTAGCGTATTGCCTGATATGCGGATTCTGAACCTATCCATGCGTGTCCCTGCTGCCTCTACCGAATGCAGCATGGCCGGGATGTAGCGGGTATCGATACTGTCACCATATTCACCTTTGCGCAGTGCCATCAATGCTCTCGGGTCCTCGTCGATAATGACACCCAGTACGTCGCCTTTGGCCAGCTCGTCTTCGATTGTCATTGGCGTAACGGCCTCGACGGTCAGACCTTCCTGTCTGGCTACCGGATCGGCCATGACGGCGGTTTTGGGTGAGCCGAGCACCAGCAATCTGTTTTTTGTTATTTGTTCCTGCATGTTTTTCTCCTGTGCATTTTTGCTGCAAGGATCATAGGGAAAACAGCGGGTTATTGTATGGCATTTATGTGAAGTTTGTCAGCTCTCGGCGCAATTTGATATTGCAGCGCTGGTAGCGCTCCTGATCCTCCGGGCTGGTGGGGATTTCCTCGAAACCGGAGCTTTTATAGAGATGGATGGCGGGCGGCAGTTTGGTGCTGGAATAGATGATGATTTCCCCGGCACCCATGCGAGCAGCCTGTTCAACGGTGGCATCCATCAGGCGGCGGCCAATGCCGAATCCACGCAATGTTTCATCCACCGCCATTTTGGTCAGCTCCAGTATCGGTTTGCCGTTTGTCTCGCCGAGCGGCATCAGGGCGACGATGCCCACCACCTCGCCATCCAGTTCCGCGACCACCATGGTGCCGCCTTTCTGTATGATATACGTGTCCGGGTTGGTGAGGACTTCGTGATCGAACGGTTCGACCACAAAATAGGTTTCCAGCCAGTGACGATTGAGACGGTCGAAGGCTGCTGCGTCCTTTTCCTCATACATACGGATGGTAACGACCGGGCTTTCGTGGTCGTGGCATGATTTTTGATTGTTAATCAAGGTCATAAATTTTTACACTTTCATCACAAAATATGGTTGTCACAATCCGTTTACGTCTATATATTGTGGTTTGGTTGTACCAAACACATGATGTATTTGTTAGTTACGTAGATGAGTTGTATGCAAATATCAATGCGAGAATCGCGGGAACATAACGCTGCCGGGCTAATCGCCGGCAGAGTGACTTCCTGTCTCAGTTGGCTGGATCAACTGAGTCAGCGGCTCGTATTGCCGTTTCTTGGGGCTGCCGGTAGCCGGGATTTCGCGTCTGTGCTGGCCGATGCCGAAAGCGATCAGGAGACGGTGATGCAACAAACCATGTTTGCTTATGCTGCTGCGGTGGTCGGTGTTCATCTGATGCGTGCGGACGGGGAGGTGAATCTCCGCGAGCATAAATCATTTCTTGCCATGTTCATGATTACCGGCGTGGCACCGCAGAAAATGAAGTCATTGCTGGTGGCTGCGTCCAAGGATAATGCCCCGCTCTCGCAGTATTTGCATCAACTCGGAAACCATTATAACGACGATG
>JAUIJX010000099.1 GCA_030430795.1 Alphaproteobacteria bacterium
ACGGTGGTGGTCAAACCCAGTGAGGAAACCCCGGCGGTGGCTGAATGGATGTTCAGACGCTGGGAGGAATCCGGGCTGCCGGAAGGGGTGGTTAATCTGGTGCAGGGCGCGCGTGAGACCGGGGTGGCGCTGGCGGCGCATCCGCGGCGTGCCGGTATCCTGTTTACCGGCAGTTATGCGACGGGTAAGAAAATCCACGAAAGTCTGGCCGGGCAGCCGGAAATCATGCTGGCGCTGGAGATGGGTGGCAATAACCCGCTGGTGGTGCATGAGGTGGGCGATATCGATGCGGCGGTGCAGTTGATTGTGCAGTCGGCGTATATTTCCTCCGGTCAGCGTTGCACCTGCGCGCGGCGGCTGATTGTGCCGGACGGGGGGGCGGGTAATCAGTTGCTGGATGCGCTGATCGCCTATCTGCCGCGTATCCGCGTGGGTGCGTATGATGAGCAGCCGGAGCCGTTTATGGGGCCGCTGATCAACCTGCAACAGGCCGGGCAGGTGATGGCCAAGCAGCAGCAACTGGAGACGGAGGGGGCGAAGGTGCTGGTGCCATGCCGCCAGTTGAAAGAAAATACCCCGTTTGTTTCACCGGGACTGATTGACCTGACGCCGATGACCGACTGGCCGGATGAGGAATGTTTCGGGCCGTTGCTGCAAGTGATCCGGGTTGGTGATTTCGAAGCCGCACTGCATGAAGCGAACCATACCTCTTACGGGCTTGCTGCCGGGTTGCTGACGGATAACCCGCAGCTATGGGAATTGTTTAAAACCCGTGTGCGCGCCGGGATCGTCAACTGGAACCGTCCGCTGACCGGAGCGGCGAGTGCAATGCCGTTCGGTGGGCCAGGGCGGAGCGGTAATCTACGGCCAAGCGCTTACTATGCCGCCGATTATTGTGCGTATCCGATGGCGACGCTGGCGTCCGAGCATGTGGCGCCGCAGGACGGTATTGTCGGGATCGACGACTAAACTCATGACATCTTACGTAGAAGTGCAGTGGGACGGGCTGATCGGGCCGACCCATCACTATGCGGGTCTGAGTCACGGCAATGTGGCGTCGGAGACCCATGCGCTCAGTGTTTCGCACCCACGGCAGGCGGCGTTGCAGGGCTTGCAGAAAATGCAGGCGGTGCATCGGCTCGGTATTCCTCAATATGTTGTGCCGCCGCATCCGCGTCCCAACCGTGCGTTGCTCACCGCTCTCGGTTTTGACGGCAGTTTTCAGCAACAGCTCAATGCGGCATGGGCGAAAGACCCGGCGCTGGTCAGGGCGGCGTGGTCAGCATCCAGCATGTGGGTGGCGAATATGGCGACGGTATCGCCCGCATCGGATACGGCGGATGATGCACTGCATCTGACGCCGGCCAATCTGGCTTCGACGCTGCACCGGCGGCAGGAGGCAGAATTCTCGCATTATCTGCTGCAACGGTTGTTTGGCGATGTGGCGGTGGTGCATCCGCCGCTGGCGAGCGGTGAGGCGCTGGCGGATGAAGGGGCGGCGAATCATATGCGGTTTGCCGCGACACATGGTGATCCGGGTGTGGAAGTGTTCGTCTATGGCCGTGATGATACGGATGGTGCTGGCGATGGGCCGGAGCATTACCCGGCGCGGCAGACGCGGGCGGCGTGCGAGGCGATTATCGCCGCGCATCAGTTGCCGCCGGAGCAGGCAATTCTGGTGCGCCAGCATCCCCGCGCGATCGATGCCGGTGTGTTTCATAACGACGTCATCGCCATGAGCAACGGCACCGTGCTGATCTATCATGAATATGCATTCGCAGATGCAGAGATATTTTTGGATACATTGCGGCAGGCGCTGGCCCCGGCAGTATTGACGGCGGTGCAGGTGACGGAAGAAGCATTGCCACTGGATGAAGCCGTCAGTAGTTACCTGTTTAACTCGCAGCTCCTGACATTGTCTGATGGTAGCATGTGCATCGTAGCGCCGGAGGAATGCCGCCGGTCGGTTGCGGCGAAACGGCTGCTGGATCGTTGGGTGGCGGCATCGGATATCCCCATTTCCGCCGTGCATTACCTCGATGTGCGCGAGAGCATGCAGAATGGCGGCGGGCCAGCCTGTCTGCGTTTGCGGGTGGTGATGCCGGAAGCTTCACTGGTTTCATTGCCTCCATCACTTGCCTTTAGCGATGAATTGCATGCGGTGCTTTCGTCATGGGTCGAGACGCATTACCGCGAATCTCTGACGCCGGACGATTTGCGCGATGCAGCTCTGGCCGATGAGATTCAGGTGGCGCTGGCAGCACTGGAAACATTGCTCGACATGCCCGGTTTATACGCTGATTTTAGTGTCTCAGCGCCATAGTCACGGCGAAAATCGGGTCATTGTCATCAATTTTACACAATATTGTGCTATTCTCGGGTTTATGTTACTATGGATTAATGCTGCCTTGAGCAGATATTTAGGGATAACGCTTTTTTATGCATAGATTATTTAGTCGTTTCAGACATGATCATCGTGGTGCCGCTGCTATTGAGTTTGCTTTAGTCGCCACGGCGCTCTTTTTGCTCCTTATGGGAACACTTGAATTCGCGCTGGTACAGTTTGCCAGCGGTGTGGTGGAAAATGCAGCCACGGTTGCCGCACGTTACGGGATTACCGGGGATAACTACAGTGAAGCGGGCGCTTTCCAAAAAAACGCTGCGGGTGTCAACCGTCAGGAATTTGTTTCACAGACGATCCGCGAGTTGTCCGGTGGACTGATGGATGGAGCTAACGTTAAAATCTCTACCCAGCAATTTGGTTCATTGGGTGGTGCTAATTTCTCCGATCCGTCCGGTGCGACGGAAAATGGGGGGTTCGGTTCCGGTGGTCAGGGTGTGATGTATTACATTACGTATGAGTGGGAGCTGTTTACACCGCTGGTCGGTCAATTTTTTCCAGATGGAAAAGTCCAGTTAACCTCTGCCGTTCTGGTGGCGAATGAGGAATTCGAATAAAATTTCACAATAAAGGGTCGTGATGATGAGACTATGTAAATCTCTGGTAAAGAATGAACGCGCAGTGGCGATGATTGAATTCGCGCTGATCCTGCCGCTATTGCTTATTCTGTTTGTCGGTATCATCGAGGTGACGCGTTATGTGCTGGCGAACCAGAAAGTCGATAAAACAGTCGGCCAGATCGCCAATTTCATGGCGCAGATTCCGGAACCGCAGAATTTTAACTTCTCACAGCTGGACACGACTTTTGATTCGTTGATGCAGCCATACGATACGGCTGGGTCCGGCTATGCGGTGACAGGGGTTCGCAGACCGGGAACGGGTCCGCGAATGGAAGTAACGTTTCATCATACCAAAGGTGCTGTGGGCAGTGCATTTGGTGGTAAGGGGTCATCTGTGGCTGCGGGTACGTTAAATGGCCTTACGGTAAACCCGCGCGAGTTGGTGATTGTGTCGGAGATATCGTATAAGCACTCCCTGCTGTTTGGGGCGGCGCCGTTATTTAGTTCCGCGCTTGATCTTGATGCCGAGCCGCTGACGCGCACGACCTATTTCAGTTATCGTTTCCCGGCAGAAGAAGAGCCCAGAGAAAGTAACCCGCAAGCCGTAGTGGCATTGCCGGGGTGTTGCGGTTTCTATTGCGACCCGCTACGTATTGATGGTTTCTCCGGGGATTCACAGGTGAGAGGAAATGATGATTTAGGGTGTGCTTGTTACCCGGATGATGCCACTAGATTTAATGAGGGTGATGGTAATACCTGTAATATACAGGTGGCCAATAAATATGCTTCTTGTAAGAAAATTACAACTTGTGGTCTTTGCCCTGATAACCCTCCATGCGAATGTGCTAAAAACTGTGGGTGTCCGAGTGATGAAGTGTGCAAGGATGGTACGGAGAATTGTAAAGCTGCATGTCCTCCAAATCCAAACCCGAGTCCGAAACCTAAACCGACTACAAACCCGAGTCCGAAACCTAAACCGAATCCGGGTCCGAACCCGAAACCTAAGCCTAATCCCAAGCCTAAGCCTAAACCAAGCGGTCCTCCGGGAGCGTAGGTGAGGTGGTGGCTATGACTAACATGAAGAGAGCAGGTGGCATGATAAACATAACATCAACATTCAATCGATTGATTCGGTCAGAAGGCGGGGTTTCGATGGTGCTGACCGGGTTGGCGCTGGTCATGCTGGTGGTGGCAATTGGTGCGGCGATTGACTTTACCCGTATTTTGACAGCACGTTCCCATGCTGCCACGGCTCTGGATGCGGCGTTGCTGGGGGCAAGTAATATTGCTACTTCTGATGCTGAGATTGCAGATCTACAGCAGCGTGCGGAAGAATATTTTGACGCTAATTATCGGAAAACGACCGGTAAAAGATACGTTGGGGCTAGCACTACGCCGATCACTATTGATTTTGATCGGGACAATGGGCGTCTGAGTGGTTTTACCGACCTGAACGTGCCACTTGCTTTTGGTGAGTTTCTTGGTCTGTCAAACGTAACAACGCCGATTTCTGCTCAGGTTACGAGGAGGCTCGGGATCAATATGGAGATTTCGTTGGTACTTGACTACACATTCTCGATGTGTGACCCAAGCTGTACGAATAAGTTCGATGTGATGACGGATTCGGTGGGAATTCTGATTAATGAGTTGGAAAAGGCGGTGGAGGCAAGTAATAGCTCTGCCGTTGATACCCATGTCAGTATGGCATTTGTACCATTTGGACATGGCGTTAAGATCAATAGCGCTAATAACTTAAAAACAATTTTTGGTGCCGGGGAAAACGCTAAGACCGATACATTGAGCGATCCCTCTTATTATAGCAATTTGCCGGTGGTGCGCGGGTTGACGACGGATCTGGATAGTATCCGTAATATCGTTCGGGGCTCCAAGGTTACTGATGCAGGTGGAACAAACACGGCATCCGGCATTATCACGGGTTGGAAAATATTGCGGCAACAAAATAATGGCGAATTCAGTGGGACATCTGCTCATCGAAATACGTCGATTGCTCCGCTGCCGCTACGTGATATTGAAGAAGGAAAAGTGCTCAAACGCATGATTCTTCTGTCCGATGGTGCGACACTATATTGGTTTTATGATGGTGCTGATAGTAGAACGCCATACTTTGATGACTATGCTGATGCCCAAGCGCGTCAGGCGTGTGATCGGGCAAGGGAAGAAGGAATTGTTATCGATGCTATTTCTCTGACAAAGCCGGCTGATCTTTTTGCTAAGGAAGCGGGTGAGTTAATGGATCATTGTGCGTATGATGCAAGCCATTACTATGAGGTTACTGCCGGCAATCCGGAAGAACTTCGTGATGCATTCCGGTCCATCGCCAACTCGCTGATCGACAAACTGATTACTAAATAATGCATTCAACTCCGGGCGGTCGTGGCTATTGCGCCATACTGCCCGGTTTTTTGCATTTTCTCATGTGATTTAATCTTTTCTCAATGCTTGCCATGTATACAGAAAGTATAGTGGTAGCACAGTTACCAGTTGTACTAACGCTAGCAAGCACATATACATAATTCTATGAAGTTTATAATTGGATTTATTACCGTTGCCGGGTGTGTGATTGGAGGCTATGTCCTTCACCACGGGAATCTGGCGGTGTTATGGCAGCCGACAGAAGTCCTGATTATCGTTGGTGCCGCCGTCGGTTCGTACATTATTGGAACACCTGGTTCCGTTATTAAAGACTCTATGAAAAGTCTTGGCAGCAAGCTGTTCAAAGGCGCGCCTTACAAGAAATCGCATTATATCGAGCTGCTGACGATGATGTATGCCACCTTCAAGCTGATGCGCAGCAAGGGTATGCTGGAGATGGAATCACACGTGGAGCACCCTGCAAACAGTTCGCTGTTTGGCGGGTATCCGGGCTTCATGAAGAACCATCACGCGGTGCATTTCCTGTGCGATTACCTGCGGATCATGACGATGGGGATTGAAGATTACTATGCGCTGGAAGAGCTGATGGAACGCGAATTGAAAGTGCATCAGAAACATGGCCAGCATATCGAGCACGTACTGGTGACAATGGCGGACGGGATGCCGGCACTCGGTATTGTGGCCGCGGTACTCGGGGTGATTATCACCATGGGCAGTATCACGGAGCCGCCTGAAATTCTCGGCGGTCTGATCGGTGCTGCGCTGGTGGGTACTTTCCTTGGGGTACTGCTTTCCTACGGGTTTATCGGACCGATGGGGCGCTATGTCGGGGAGCAATATGCGGCGGAAGTGAAATATCTGGAATGTATGAAAGTGGCGCTACTGGCCCATATCAAAGGAAGTGCCCCGGCGGTCTCCGTCGAATTTGCGCGTACTTCGCTCGATGAGCATATCAAACCAAGCTTCACAGAGCTTGAAGATGCATGCTCATCCGTAGCAACTGGCTAAGAGAAACGACCTTATGGCTGAACTGGATCAACCGATCATTATCAAGAAGATCACGATCGAAGAGGGTGGTCATCATGGTGGTGCG
>JAUIJX010000100.1 GCA_030430795.1 Alphaproteobacteria bacterium
AGCGCGAACGGTTCCATTTCAGGATAACATGATAGTTGGAATACACCAGCCATGCGCCCTCATACGGTTTGCCGGGGAAGACTAAAGCGGCCGCTATGTCTCTTTGAGGCAACGCTTTTCCATCCATTTGCGCGATTCCGAGCTTGCTCCAGTAGCTAAGTGGCCGCAATGCGTCAATATCTTCGAGCGATTCGTCGAACTTCATCGGCAGCTTCACTTGCCGCCCCCATGTCAGTTCACTGTTCCATCCGGACTGTTTCAGGTAATTGGCGATGGAGGCAAACACGTCAGCTTTCGTATTCCAGATATCGCGGCGGCCATCGCCGTCATAATCCACGGCATAGGACAGAAAACTCGATGGCATAAACTGGCTTTGCCCCATCGCGCCTGCCCATGAGCCTTTCATATCGTTAAGCTTGATATGTCCGGCCTGCACAATCTGCAGTGATTTCAGCAACTCATCGCGGAAAAACTGTGAGCGTCGCCCATCATAAGCCAGCGTTGCCAGCGCATGCGGCACATTAAACCCGCCGGTCACTTTGCCGTAGCTGGTCTCAATCCCCCATAGCGCCACGATAAACCGTGGCTGCACACCGTATTCCTTGCCTATTTTCTCAAGCAGTTCCTTGTTTGCCTGATAGAGCTGCTGCCCTTCCTTCACGCGAGAAGTCGGCACCACGGACGCCAGATAATCGGTAAAACTTTTGGTGCCTTCCGGTTGCTTGCGATCCAGCTGAATGATGCGCTCGTTCGGCGCAAACCCTTTCATCGCCTCGTCGACCATCGCGGCGCTGACACCTTTCTCCATCGCTTCTTTCTTGAACTCCTGCACCCACAGGCCCACGGGTTTGTCGTTGGCTTCGGCAGCGGGCAAAAGCGATAATAAATTGATAATCAAGCAGAAAAGAAATAAGGTGACGGGTGTTTTCATGGTGCTACTATGCCGTGATAGAGGGATAAAGACAAGTCAAAAGGAATCCATGCCGCAAGTCGTCATAGAACCCGACATTGCCGAAAGTTTCGATGTACTGCTCTCCCAATACGCCCCGGCAAAGAAATATGCCGTGGTGACGGATAGCAATACGTTTGAAGTGGCGGGCAAACAGATCATGCAGTCACTGCCATCGCGGGATGTGGTGGCGATTGACCTCGGCGATGCACCGGAAGCCAACCTGAGTTACGTCGATAAAATACGCGATGCCTCACAACCGGCGGAATGCATTGTTGCGGTTGGTAGCGGTACCATCAACGATCTTTGTAAATACGCCTCCTACCTTGAAGGCAAACCTTATCTTGTCTATGCCACGGCGGCCTCCATGAACGGGTATGTCTCCGCCAACGCTTCCATCACGATGGATGGCATCAAACGCACGGTGCCTGCCCATGCGCCCAAAGCCGTGATCTGCGATTTAAATGTGCTGGTGAATGCCCCGAAACGCCTGACTTTAAGCGGACTGGGCGATTCGCTGTGCCGTCCCACCGCGCAGACGGACTGGCTGCTCTCGCACCTGTTGCTCGATACGCATTACGATGATGCCCCCTATCTCTGGCTGCATGATTTTGAAGAACCGCTATTTGAGCATTCCGAGAAACTGGCGGATGGAGACCACGAAGCCATTTATCAACTGATGCAGACCCTCATCATCTCCGGTAAAGGGATGCAACATGTCGGTGGCAGCTATCCCGCCAGTCAGGGCGAGCACATGATCGCGCATACGATGGAAATGCTACATGGCGATACCTTGCCGAAGACATTTCATGGCGAAGAGATTGGTGTCACCACCCTGACGATGGCGCGTCTGCAAGAGCAGATACTCGCGCAGGAACAGCCTCCTCTCTTATATAACGTCAATGCCCCGGCGCAATGGAAAGCCGAATACCGCCATAAGATTCCGAACGAAGCAACCATTGAGCATCTCAACAAGCGGTTGCAACAGGGGTGGGAGGAAATCCGTGAACGCTGCCTTGCCGTCATGCAATCATCCAAATATCTGCACAGCGTGTTGCAACGTGCGGGCGCTCCGACCACGGCGGAAGAATTGGGCTGGGATGACGGGTTGTATCAGGAAGCCATCGCCACCGCACCCTTCACACGGGATCGTTTCACATTTCTGGATATTGCCCGGATGAGTGGCTTAATCGGCTAGCGTGTGGAAATCACCACCCGTGTCTTGCCGCCTCTGCGCTTGTAGCCGAATTTCTTCTTACGCCAATGTTTCTTGCCGATACCGCGCAACCCTTTTGAATGTTTAAAGGAGCGATGCCCGCCATAATAGGAGCTCGGCACTTCACGTTTGATGTGATCGGTCACATAGCGTGGTTTCCCAACCGATGCCCACGGGTTATATGAGACATAAACCGGAAACGGCTTCGGCGATGCGTTGTAATTCCGCTGCGGAGTTGGGTATTCCATCTTGGCCAGTGCCGGAGAGGCAATCAGTGCCAATATCAGGCTGGCGAACCATAACTGCCGTTTCATTGTGCTATTCTTTCAGTTGGTTAGGGTATGACCTTAACCTCTGGCGCGGTAATTGGCAACCCCCTGCTCCGGAATCCATACGCCTTTGAGTGGCTCACCGGTCTGATAAAACACGTCAATCGGTATGCCTCCGCGTGGATACCAATAGCCGCCGATACGCAGCCATTGCGGCTCAACCGCCTCGATAATACGCTTGGCGATACCCACCGTGCAGGCCTCATGAAAGTCGCCATGATTACGGAAGGAACCGAGATACAGCTTCAGTGACTTGCTCTCCACCAGCCATTGCTTCGGCACATAGTCAATCACCAGATGTGCGAAATCCGGCTGGCCGGTAATCGGGCAGAGCGAGGTAAATTCCGGGCAGGAAAACCGCACATTATAATCGGCATTGGGGTGTGGGTTTGCCACGCGTTCCAGCACCGCTTCGTCGGGGGATGCGGGCAGCGGCGTCTTGTCGCCGAGTTGGGTTAGGTTCTGATATATATCGTCACTCATTCAAACATTCTCCTGATAGCGGGTGGGGTCTGTCGTCCCGCTCTGTTCAAACCCGCGTTGCCGGAGCAGGCAGGAATCACAATGCCCGCATGCCCTGCCTTCCGGGTCGGGGTCATAGCAGCTCAATGTCAGCCCGTAGTCAACGCCTAATGCCGTCCCGCGCGTAATAATATCCGCCTTGCTGAGTGAGATCAGCGGGGTATGGATGCGGATGCGTTCATCGGCATCGATGGCATAGGCCGTCGCTCGGTTGGCCATTGTCTCATACGCTTCAATAAATTCTGGTCGGCAGTCCGGGTAGCCGCTGTAATCGACCGCATTCACCCCGATGAAAATATCATAAGCACCCAGCACTTCCGCCCATGCCAGCGCGAAGGACAGGAAAATGGTATTGCGTGCCGGAACATAGGTGATGGGAATTCCTTTGCCGATATCCTCCACCCGTTCGGATTTCGGCACGTCAATCTGGTCGGTCAGCGCCGAGCCACCGAACAGGCGCAAATCAATGTCCGAGATTTTATGCTGCTCCACTCCGGCATCCTCGGCCACATTGCGCGCCGCCTCCAGCTCGATCGTATGACGCTGCCCATAGGAGAAACTAAGCGCATAGCACGCAAACCCTTCCGACTTGGCAATCGCCAGTGCGGTCGCGGAATCCAGCCCGCCGCTGAGCAGAATCACGGCTTTCTTCGTCATGCTATCCCCAGTATCTTGTGTAATTGCAGGCTCAGGTGATACCCATTCTCTTCCGCTATAGTCGCGGCATAGCGCCGGTTGGCGTGGTTTCTGGCATCATCATGCTCATCCATCGGCTGCACATAAACCGGGATGCCATAATCGCTCTGCCCCACCTCCTGTATATCGCGGTAAAGCGCATGATCCGCTGCCACCACGAATTTCAGCGCATCGATATGCGGCAGCAGGTCTTCCCGCACCCGTGCATAACGTCCGGTGGTGGTCTTGGGAGAGCACACGATATGCACCCGCTCATCCAGTGGGCGGTAGAGCGTGCCGTTGGTCTCGATCTGCACCGTCAGCCCACGTTCCAGCAAGGTCTGACACAGCAACTCAATCGGCTGGCGCAGCGGCTCGCCACCGGTAATCACTACTAGGTGCTTATGTTCACCTGCCAGCGCCACGATCTCTTCGACAATCGTATCGATATGCATTGAGTTAAAGACCTCGAACTCCGTATCGCAGAAATCGCAGGCCAGATTGCACCCGCTGAGGCGGATAAACACGGCAGGCTGCCCGGCAAACGGCCCTTCTCCCTGAATCGTCGGGAAGATATTGACCACGTCCAGGGTCGTGCCGTCACCTTTTACCGGTTGACGTATAGGGTTGCTGCCATGCATAAAATCGCCTAATACTCTCTGTCTTTCCCTCCCCTTAACAATGGGTGGAAGACATTGTCAAGCAAAGGTACGGCATGAAACGCAATCAAAACACGCGCAAATTAGCAGAAAAATGGCGCCCTGACACGCAATTGATCCGCAGCGGTACCTATCGCAGCGAGCTGAGCGAGACCTCCGAGGCCATCTTTCTGAACTCCGGCTTTTGCTATGATTCGGCGGAAGTGGCGGAAAGCCGCTTCAACGGCGAAGCGCCGGGCTATGTCTATTCCCGCTACGTCAATCCCAATCTCAAGATGCTGGAAGACCGCCTCGCCATCATTGAAGACGCGGAAGCCTGCTGCGTCATGGGCAGTGGCATGGCTGCCGTCTTTGCTAGCATGATGAGCCACCTGAAAACCGGTGACCACGTGATCGCGCACCGCGTCCTGTTCGGCTCCTGTTTTTACATCATCACCGAGATTCTGCCGCGCTTCGGTATTGAAATCTCACTGATCGACGGCACCAAAGAAGATGAATGGCAGAAGGCGTTCAGGCCTAACACCGCTTGCGTGTTTGTGGAAACCCCGGCCAACCCGACGCTGGAGCTGATCGATATTGAATATGTCGCGGGCCTGTGCAAACAGAACGATGCCCTGTTGATTGTTGATAACATCTTCGCCTCGCCGCTGCGTCAGAGACCGTTTGAGATGGGTGCGGATATTGTCGTCTATTCCACCACCAAGCACATGGATGGTCAGGGGCGCACCCTTGGCGGTGCGGTGCTGGGGAGCAAGGAATTCATCGAAGAAACATTGCTGCCGTTCCATCGCCATACCGGCCCGGCGCTCAGCCCGTTTAACGCCTGGATAATCCTGAAAAGTCTGGAGACCTTCTCCCTGCGCATGGATCGCCATTGTGAGAATGCTCGTTATCTGGCAGAGAAGCTGGAAGCCAACCCGGCCATTGAGCGCGTCTTTTATCCCGGCCTGCCGAGCCATCCGCAATACGCCATCGCCCAGAAGCAGATGAAGCGCGGAGAGACGCCGTGCGGCGGCGCTATGCTGGCCTTCGAGGTCAAAGGTGGTAAGGATGCGGCCTTCACTTTCATGAATGCGCTGGAGATCATCGACATCTCCAACAATCTGGGTGACGCTAAAAGCCTGATTACCCATCCGGCTTCCACCACCCATTCTAACATTCAACCGGAAGAGCAACTGGCCATCGGCATCACGCCGGGCGTGTTGCGTTTGTCGGTCGGATTGGAAGATAAGGAAGATTTAGCGGAAGATATCGCGCGGGCGCTGAAATTTTAAAGATGGTCATTCCCGTGAAAACGGGAATCTCTTTTAGGTTTTAATTGCCCCAGAACCAGTCGCTGTTGCTGTCGCTACCGCCACCGGAACCCCAGCCGCTGCCCCATACGCCGCCACCAGCTCCGCTGCCGGAACTGCTGCCGTGAACCCCGGCACTGCTCTGCTGCGGGTATTGTTTAGCAACATATTGCGCGATCGTATATTCGCAATAACTGGAATTAGTGTATTTACAGATGGTGTTACCGTTCTGGGCTTTCACTTTGCCGGTCTTGGTGTCGATCGATGCAATCAGTCTACCGTCCGGCCCCCAGATTTTTCCGCTGGCATCAATGCGTCCGCCCTGCATACCGGACAGATATTTAGGCGTAACTTTGATGCTACGTGATTGCATTTTTTTGGCCATTTTCTTGGCGCGTTTTTCCGCCAGCTTGTCGATAACTTCCTGAGCGGATTTGGAAATCTTACGGGTATTCTCAGAGGCTTCTGTTCCCGGGAGTGTTACGCCGAATCGTGCGCCGGACTTGGCTTCATTACGTAATTTCTCGATTTTTTCCTGCAGGACTTTCTGGTAACGTTCTTCCGGAGAGAGGTTGCGGTCGTCTTCGCCGCGTATTTTCTTGATGAACAGCTCTTTGGAGCTGTGT
>JAUIJX010000101.1 GCA_030430795.1 Alphaproteobacteria bacterium
CACCGCGAGGTTATAGACCACATCGTCACTACGCATGGTACGTACCACCTCACCGAACGTTGTCGGCTTCTCCGGCACGGCGCAGAGATAAAGAATCACACCCAGCATCAGCGAGCGTGCTTCGTTCTGCCAGAATTCCTGCTCCGGCAACACCAGATTACAGATTTTCTGGACGTCATCCACCATCTTACCCGGCTTTTCACTGATCCAGTCGAGCGGGTTATAGCAATGGCTGATCCCGTCCGGGTCGGCCGGATTCCATGTATAGCATTTCTGACCCAATTTCTCGCTTCGGTAACCGCTGGTCAGCTCATAGTTTTCCATCTTGATATCGTGACAAACCACGGATTCTTCCCAGAACAACAGGTTCGGAATCACGAAGCCCACACCTTTACCGGAACCGGTCGGTGCGAATAGCAGCACGTGCTGGAAGTCGTCGGCAATCAGGTAGTTGGTGCTGCCGGTACGCCCAAGCAACAGCCCTTTCTTGGCACGCAATTTAGCTTTGCGAATCTCGGATTCGCTAGCCCATTTGGCATCTCCGTGAATAGTTTCTTTCTTGGAATACGGGCGGAAATCGAGCAGCGGTGCACGAATCAGGAAGATGGTTACCAGACTGACGAACACGGCGCCAGCAGGCGGCCCGAACACGTTCATTTTAAAGTCGAACGGTAGCTGGCTGCTATATTGCATGGCGTAATCCACCAGCCCCTTATACGCGTTCAGAACATACGCAGGTTTAGAGAGATATGAGACGGCTTCTTTGCCATAGACCAGCACAAAGCTGCCGCCAATCGCTATCACCATCGGTACGATAATGATGATTGCCAGAATCACCAGGATAATAAAGGCGTTTCCTAACTTCTCTCCACCACTACTAGAGCTCACGACCGATCTCGTCCTTGAAGAATATTTCCGACACGTAGCGCTTGCCTTTCGGCCCGCGCTTCAATTGTACCACAACATTGATGATGGTATCGACATATTCTTTGATTTGTTCGCGGGTGATGCCAAGCCCCGCTTGCATAATCATCAGAATCAACTGTTCATAGGCGAGTTTAGGTGAATCAGCGTGCAATGTGGAGATGGATCCGGGGTGACCGGTGTTAATGGCACGCAGATAACTGAACGCCTCGGCACCGCGCAACTCCCCGACAATAATACGGTCGGGACGCAGGCGCAGACAGGCCTCAATCAAATCCTGTGTGGTGACGTTCGCGCGACCCTGACTACCGCGGGAAGCCAGCAAATGAGCGCGGTTTGGCAAATGCTCCAGATTGACCTCACGCGCATCCTCACAGGTGATAATGCGCTCTTCGACTGGAATTTTCTTCAATACTGCGTTCATAAAGGTGGTTTTACCAGTGGATGTGCCCCCGCTGATAATGATGTTCTTACGCATCAGCACCGCCTGCGTGATAAATTCCCGGATCGCACCGGAATCGAGCAACCCACGTAGCTTGATATCATCTTCATTCTCGCCCTGACGGACGATGGTGCTCTGGAACGCCCCAAAGGCTTCATACTGCTCAAGGTCGAAATTGAGGACGGTCTGTTTACGAATGGACATCACCACATTGCCGGACTCGCATGCGGGCGGAAACACCACCTGAATCCGGTAACCATCGGGAAGTGTGGCAGACAGCAGCGGTTTTTCTTCACTGACCATCTGCTCTGTCGACTGCGCCACTAGCCGTCCGAGCGACATCAGGTGATCCAGCGTAAATTCAGGTAGCGGATGATGTACCATATCGCCATATTTTTCCACCCACGCCTCACCGGGGCGATTGATGGAAATCTCCGAGATACCGTCTTGCTCAAAGAGATCTTTGAGTGGTCTGAGATAGGTATCTAGGGCAGTAAGGCTCATTCCACAAAATTGACCGATTGTACCACGGAGCGCGGGAAGATCAGATCGCGATTAACCATAATGTTGATCTTGGTTCCCTGATCGATGCTGATCGTTGGGCGGGTATCGATCACATTGTCGATCACGCGCTTTCCAACACCGCCGATATTGGCGATGCTCTGTGCCGCGGCCTGAGAAGTAGACGAACCGGAGGTCGTCGTCGTCCCGTCTGTCGCGGTAGAGGTGGTGGAACCGTCGTCATCCAGCACGGCTTCCGCACCGGCAGCCACACCAACCGTGATGAAGCTGGTCAGGATCGCTGTGCTGAACAGTTCGCGGAATTTGCTGTCGACGGCACCCTCAAGACCGGCGCGTCCCAGCGCATCCGTACCCGGAGAACCAACCATAATGTCGGTGCCGTCCGGGCGGATAATCCGTGTCCATACGATAAACACGCGTGACTGACCGCGGAAAAGATCGGTGTTATAGACCCCGATCAGGCGGGAACCCTTCGGCACCAGACGCGCACGTCCGGCTTCTGCATAGATATCACGACTGGTGATGGCGCGAATAACACCCGGCAATTGTGTGTTAATGGCGGTTTCCAGAACACCGTGTATGAGCTTGCCTTGTGCAATCATGACATTGATATCGCCGATACTGGCAGCACTGACTTTCTCTGCCTTGGAAGCGCGAATAGCACGACTTTGGAATGACAGGTTCGGGTCATTGGCGGCAAATTCGTCCTCTGCCTGACGTGTATCATCGAAATCATCACCGAACAGCCCATCTGAGGCGTTAAAGATCAGCATGGAAGACCGCAGACGTTCCTGACGCTCTTCGTTGGTTGGTTCGTCTTCCGCTACAACCGGTACGGTTGGCAGTGGCGGCGGTGTCAGGGCAGGCGTTGCCAATGGCTTCGGTGGTGGCAACGGCTCCGGCGGAGGAGGCGGCGGAGGTGGTGAAATGGTGTCAGCCGAGATGCGTCGCGGTTTATTGTCGACAACATCGACGTCATCGTCGTCACCTCCCAGAATCACGAAATAGATAATGAAGAAAACGAACGCCGCACCCAGAAACAGGATAAGAAACAATTTCCCCGGTGCTTCAGCAACAACAGGCCTGCGGGAATCCAGACCGCCGCCATTATCTGGCTGGGCAAGATCGTCAGGGCCGGGTGGTGGGGGCGTTTCGGTCGGATCAACCATAATATCTACCTACATCCGTTCATTATACACACAGATGAACTCCGAATCGCTATACTTAACGACCATTTTCGGCACCACAGCTGGAATCGTAATCATCCCGTTATTGCCGGGCTGTACCTGCACCGGATATTCGCGCCCATCCGGCCCCACGGCAAAAAAGCGCGGCATTGTCGGTGTTGGCTGCAATTTAAAATAGGTGGCTCGACCATCATCGTAAATCTTCAGCGGCGCCAGCTTATCTGGTCCAGTGAATGTATATTGATAATTATAGGCGGGCCCAGCCGGTACAGAAACGTCCTGCATCAAATCAGCGGAGGTTGTCGGCGGCTGGCTTAGCTTCAGTTCATCATCATCACCCGGATAGTAAAAACGTATGACATAAGCCAGCGCTTCAGACGGCTTGAGCTTGCCGCCATTGTTGGAATTCAAATCGAACTGATAGGTATGCATATTGGTAATAACGGTCATATTGGTGTGCGCGTTCTCTTCCATCGCACGTATAAACAGGCGCCGCCCGGCAGGGACAATCTGCCATGCGATCCGGTCGCCGATAGATACGGTTTCGACCTGCTCACGTTCTCCGAATTCAATATTGGTCTGATAACCATAATGTGTCATGACATTGAACACATCATATTCGTTATAGACAAAGGTTTTGATCCGGCTGTCTGTCACCACCGGCTGCGCTGCCAAAGCAGGACTTCCGAGGATAAGGAACAGGCAAAAGGACAAGCTGTAAAGAGTATGTTTCATCGTTGTACCGTCGCGTCATCTAGTCTGTATTTTAATACCTGGAAACCAAGCGGATTGATCAGGCGTTCCCGCCGCTTCAAATCCAGCTCGTAATATTCAAACGTCAATGTAGCAATTTTGTTATACGTAAACGGCGCCTCGTTGCGACGACGCTCCGTTACGATAAAACGCACCTGCGCCACTTCTTTGCCATCATCATCTTTCAGATAGGTCACCACTGGATCGCTGGTCACGCGCTGACCGATATCACCCAGTCGCGTATAGGCGCTTTCCGGGTTCTGCGGCGAAATTTCCTGACGAAATACGGTGAAAATATCCGGATGACTCATCACGCGGACAATTTCGCGGTTGCGATTGTTGTCTGATACATCGTGAGTCTCGCGGGCACGTACATATTGCCAGACGAAGAAATTATCAATAGCTTCGGATGCTTCGAGCTGTTGTTTGGTCGCCGGGTCCACCACTTCGGTGATCCCGGATTTCTCATCCACCTGAATAACGAAAGGCTCAATGGATTTCAGAGGCGTCAGATTTTGAATGGCGAAAGCAAATGCCAACGACGTCAACAGGCTGATTAGTGTAATGACGGCGAAGAAGTTCCGCTGCACCAATACAGACTGGTATTTGTCATTGTACCAGTTTTTGGACTTGGAAGCCCCTTCCTCCTCGTTCTTGGCTTTAAGCATGCTGCCAGGACACCCCTTTTTCTCACTTGATCTGGTGGAGAAACCCACAATATTCTACAACATATAGCCATATTTCAGCTAATTCAACGGGATTAATCAGTAAATGTGCATTCAGGAAAGACAAATGCAAAGATGATGCAAAAAGGCCAGCACCTACGGCGGGGATGTGCGCCCGCCAACCAATCCGTTCCATCCGGCCCGGATACCGCCTGTGGTTTTTTCAGCAACGTTGCCGGAAGCGCCACGGAAACCACGGCTAAACCCTCCGCCAACAGAACCAGCTAAAGCGCTGCCTGGATAAACCAGCCCGCCGCCACGACTGAACGGATCGTGCCCTCCGACATTCGGTGCATACGGAACGGCGCCCAGCGCACGTGCCACACCTGGCACAGCTAGCAGGACTTTATGTAGAAAATAACCAAGCACCATAATTTTGAATAGGCGCGTGGCCATGGTTTTAGTGAATTCGGGGTTGGATGCCAGCGCTTGCGGGTGCAAAGGTTCTTCATTGGCGCAGGTAATTCCGAACGTGCCGAAAGGCTGTGGTTCGCAAATCGTACACCAGTCTTTGATCGGCACGCGTGTACCTTCAACGAATTGCGGTGACTCATACGGACGCGCCAGTTCAAACAGCTCGCGTAAATCTTCGCCGATCTCCAGCGAGATAACGATACCGATAAAAGCCATCACCACGAAAATCTGGATACCGAACGACAGCAGGTATTGCACCCATTTGTTGAAATAACTGGAGGTAAATTTAAATAAAGCAAATCCGAGGAAGATCGGTGCCAGCGTAATCAGGAACATAATGCCGGTAATCGCGATGAAGTAACCGAGAATTACCTGGAAGAACACCATCACAAACTGAATGGCCATCGACACCCCGATGAATGCCAGCATTGGAACAGAGGCGATAAATGTCAGGAACATGGCAGACAGGCCGGCCTCACATTTATTTTCAGGGTCCTGGCTGAGTGCAGCATTACGCACGAACTCGGCAATAATGTCATCCATCCTGTCAAATAGCCCGCCCGGCCCGCTGACAGTCGCCACGGTAGGCGAGACATGCATCATCACCACCACCACGCTTTCCTGAATGAAAGACATGATGCCGAAATAAAGATAGCCGATGGTCAATTCCGCTTCGGTGGCGAAGTACCACACCAGCCCGAATTTGAAGAGAGCCAGCACCATTTCCCGTGCGGTAAACGGAATAATCCCCAGCAGGAAGGCGGCACCAAAGATAGTGACAAACAACACCATCAAAGCGCTCAGGGGTTCGTAGAGTCCCCACTGCATCCCGCAGAATAATTTCCCCAAAATCTGGTTAATGATATTTTCGTAAGTACACACCGCATTGGTGAACAGGTTGGCAGTACCTTGCGGGTCGCACCGCGCCATACCGTTATCGAAAAGCATGCCGACAGAAACAGGGCCGATACAGGCAAACCCAACAGCGAAAAGACCGCGGTCAATACTCAGTTGTGCAGAGGCATCCTGCGCAAACTTTGGAAAAAGCAGAGCGCTTGTCAAGCAAAGGAGAATTAAAAATATTCTTGTTGTTTTTGTCATTGCTTATACGGCTGTTGTTATCGAATCATGCTCACCTTCGTCATTTCCATGGTTGGGGTTAGACTTATTTTTGCCGGCCAATACATCAATAATGTCGTCCAGCCCGGCGAGATTCAATTCGCCGATAATCACTTCACTCTTGCGTTTGAGCAGGAAGTGGCGATCCTCAATAT
>JAUIJX010000102.1 GCA_030430795.1 Alphaproteobacteria bacterium
CTGTTCATCCAGTGGGGCGGTGATATCCTTGCGACTGGCGAGCATATCCTCGGCTGTGGTGATCACATTATCCCAGTCTTTATTTTCCCAAAACACGTCGAGCCGCAGCATCTTGGCATCGTCGCTGTAATCGTCTTTCAGGATACCGAGCGCCGTCTCCCAGTCGCCGATATCGGAATAGGCCATCGCCGCCAGATGTTGCCGATGGCGTTGCAGCATCTCACCGTTACTGCCGTAGCCGGTCAGTTGTAGCACTTCCAGCGATTTGCGTGGCTCCCGGTTGAGCAGATGGATCAGCGCCAGACGTGCACCCACGCGGCTGCGTTCTTCGCCTTCCAGCCGGTATTTCACCTGATGGTTCAGCAGGGCGGCAGCGCGATCCAGCAGGTCGACGCTGGCCAGACGGTCGGCAAGATTCTGAATCATCCGGTCACCGGCATCACCAATCGGCGTTAACTCGCGGAATTCATAATACAGCGCCAGCGCTTCCAGTGGCGGCAATACGTCGGCTTTGCCTTCATTAAAGAGCTGTACGAAGGCTTCGGCCATCTTGGTTGCAATATCGGAAGACTGCGCCGTGCCGGGGTAGTTGGTCAGGATTTCCTTCCATGCCCTAAGCCCTTCAATGTAATTCTGCTCCAGCACCTGCAACTGCCCCAGCAGGTTGAGAATGCCCAGCTCCAGCGCATCGCCGCGCCAGATCATCCGCAGACGGTCGAGCTTTTCAATCAGTTCCTTGCGGGTGATGGAGCCGGTCGCATACTGCATGGTTGCCAGCGCGAATTCGGCGCGCACTTTCACGAACCGGTCGTTGGTCTCACCGATCAGTGCGGACAGTTTCTCGATTCCATCCTGCTGCTTGCCCATCTCGCCGAGAATCCGCCCAACCATGTAATCGGCCTGATCCTTGATTGACTCATACTGCTCATCTGCCGCAAGCATATCGAAAATTTTGAACACCGTGTTGTGCTTGCCGCGTCCAAGCAACTGGTCGGCGGCGATCACCGCCAGTTTCTGGCGCATCTCCGGCGGGTAATGCTTACCGAATTGCTGGTCGTAATTCAGGAATTTGATCAGCTTGTTTTCCTGCCCCAGCATCACTGCCGTTGCGCGTCGCCAGTAATCGATCTCATCTTCGCCTTCCAGCGATCCATCGTTGAAATCGGTATTCGCTTCGGCAATACGATCCACCATGAAATTGGCCGCACCGCGCATGGCCGCCAGCTGGTAATTCTCGAAAAACTCCTGATCGGCGCGCTTGATCTGGTTCAACACTCCCAGCGCCTCATAGTGATACCCGGCACCCATATAGAGCTGAGCCAGCTCCATGCGCAGGAAATTGGCTTTCTCATCATTGGCATGCACAATCTCGTTCTGCAGCTGGAATTTGCGGTTCAGGAAGGCGGTGGAATCCTCAGACTTCCACTTGCTGTACGGGAAAAACGTATGGGCGTTTTCTTCCGACTGCACAAATTGGTCAAGATCGAGCGCCGGTAGTTTTTCCGTCAGAGTAATGCCGCTGCCGGGGCGGGTGATTCGTAGGCCGTTACGCAGCTTGGCGATGCGCACATTGGCGGCGTGCTTTTTCACCACCACACCCTGCGATGTACGCAGCAGGGAGAAATCGACGAAATGCCGGGGCGGGAACAGACCTTTGCCTTCGCCATAGGTTGGGATGATGGATAATGTGTCACCCATCACCGGATCCACCACTTCAACCACCTTGGACGTTTGTAGCAGTGGGATAAACACATGCGGCTTAAGTGGCGGCTCAGTTCGTGTCTCGGTCGGAATCGGCGCGACCGGGATGCGGCTGCGGCGGGACACATCAATGATCCACTCGTAGCTATCGCGTTTCTTCTTCACGCTTGCATAAAGCGGGGCATTCGTCTTAAAGCGCAGGACGGTATGATCCGGCACATCCAGTGATTCCACGCTTGCAATATACGGCGGCAGGATGGAATTCAGCGATTCCAGATTAATCTTGGCATGCTTGTCAAACACCACCCAGAGATACGACCCGCGTACAAACACAGCGACGGAGACACGTTCCCTCCACGGGAAGAAATACTGCGACGCGATCTTCTGGCGATGCACGGCAACGGTCATCTCACCTTTCTTCGCAGTGGTTTTGCTGATCAGATTCTCAATGGCTTTCTTGGCGCGTGCCTCTTTTTCCTCTTTGGTCTCCGGCTTTTTGACCTCTTCCTGCTGAGGTTTTTCCTCAGCCTTAGGCGTTTCTTCCGCTACGTCTGTCTTGGCTTCTTCCTTCGGCTCCGGTTTCTTTTCCGCTTCTGCCTCTTTTGGCGGTTCGGGCTTTTTCTCTTCCTGTTTCTCCGCTTCAGCCGTTTCCTTCTCTGCCTTTGGTGGCGCTGGCTTGTCTACCGGTGTGGCAACAGGCTTCTCTTCCTTGGTCGCGACAGCTTTAGGGGAGGTGGGCTTAGCCTGAGGTACAGCTTCGTTTGGCAATCCGGTGGCTTGTTTGGTAGCGGCCTTGACCGGTGGTGTTGGCTTGGCGACTGGCGTAGCGGGAGAGGCGGCGCTGACTACTGGTTTCTCGACAGGCTTCGGTGTTTCTTTGGCGGTGCTCTCTTGCGCGGGTTCCGGTGCAGGCTCCGGCTTCTCTTCCGCTTGCTTGATCACGTCTTCCAATTGCTCGGATTCCGCCTCCAGCTTCCGTACTTTCAAAATATCGACCCCACTGGTCGAGCCGCTCATGAAGGTACGGATATTGTAAGGTTTGTCGGTCTGGATGATGACTGAGCGCCCGTCGCCATCCACATATGCCTTGGTGATATACGGGGAGAGGGCCTGCACCATCGGCTCCATGCTGGAATTGACTTTTTCGTCGAACGTTACGGTGACCAGATTGCCGCTGCCACTGGCTTTAAACCGGACACGTTCGGGCCATGAGAAGGTAATGCGTGCAAAATCACCGCGCAGCTTCCCGGCCACCACCGGCACGCCGCCCCCGCCGTTCTGGCCGAACACGTCGCCCTGCAGCCCGGCAATGAACAGGACGATGACCGCCGCTGAAAAAAATATAAACCTGCGTATTCCCATCCGTTTGTGTAAAGCGCTCTAAACCCGGCAGATATCGCCGTGCTTTCTGTTATCAACCATGTCCTTATGCAACCTTTGTGCCTGTTCGTGCATTTTGGAATACGACAATAATGAAGAAGCAACGAAATACAAAGGATTTCGTACGTGTGATGAGTAAATAAATCTAAAATGAAACGTCGGCTATTCAGCCGCAATACTTCTGACTTCGATATCCACCCGTCGCGCCAGTTCGTAACGCTTGGTTTTCGTGTAGTTCTCAGAGATTTCATCGTAGCGCGAATCGGCCAGCCCGAACATATCGATGCTCTTCAGATAGCCCGAGGCGTAAATCCGCTCGGCCACCGTATGTGCCCGGCTCAGTGACAGCTCCCAGTTGGACGGGAATTTCTTGGTCTTAATCGGAGTCGGGTCGGTATGCCCGTTGACCGTGACCTTGTTGTTCAGCGAGCCGACAATATCTGCCACCGTGCTGAGTGTTTTCTCCCCCTCGCTCGATAAATCAGCCGAGCCGGGGGTAAACAGCAGGTCGCTGGCCAGCGAGATCACCACGCGGTCGTCCAGCCGTCGCATCACCACATGCTCCGATGTGCCACTCGCCAGCTTGTCCTGAATCACTTCGAATAAATAGTCGAGATCGGTCGCCAGCGGCTTGTCCTTCTTCACGATCATCTTATCTTCGGAAAAGTTGAATTCCACCACCTCGCGGTCGGGATTCAGCCGTTGCTGCAGCGAGCGCACCAGTTCTTCCCATTCACCAATGGTAATGACCGACATCGAATACATCAGCACGAAGAAGGTCAGCATCAGCGACAGCAGATCGGCGAAAGTGATCATCCATGCGTTCGGACGCTCGTCGATATCGAATTTTAATGTGTCGAGTTCTGCGTCCATCACTCCACCTTATCCGTTTCATAAGCGGAAGGAGACGGCAATTTTTCCTTCTCATGCTCTTCGTCTTCCGGCGCCTGAAGCTTCAGGTTTGCCAGATTGGCCTCGCGCACGAAAAAAGAAATGCGTACATTGCTCTTGCCGTCGGAAATCAGGCCGGGAACCACCGCCTTGGGGGGCATGCCGTAAGTCACCATACGCCGAGCCAATTCAGCCGAGCGCCGCGTGTCCAGCGATGGAGCCTCGGAATTGGCCACCAATGACAACTGGTTCATTTTCGTGCTGACCACCATCTCGGCATCCACACGCAATCCTTCCTTCCAGCGCTTGAGCACTATCGCCATGCCATTGAGAAAAACATTGGCTTCGTCACGCGTATTAGCCTCGTTGCCAAGGAAAAAGAAATCTGCCGGCATGGTGATTTCCATCGTGTTGCCGGTGGTATAGATGTCCATATCCTGCACCGGCACCGTGCTGGCTGCCATATTCTTGAGTTCGTCGAAGAAGCGGGTAACGGACAGTTCCGTCCCGGCATCGTGAAAAATCTCCGGCACACTATCAACGCTTGGGCTGATGGAGAATGCATCCGAGACACTCTGCACCACATTCTGCAGGCGTTGTTTGTCGTATTTCGCCATCGTGTTCAGCATGATGAAGAAGGCCAACAGCACGATATAAAGCGAGACAAACAGCGCTGCGCTATCCTGCTGTATTGGTTTTTTCGGTATTTTTAATTGATCGTCATGCATGCTTTCATTATGCCGCGAAAGCAGCACGCATTCAAGCAGAGGAAGTTTAAGAGTTCGCGAAGAGCTTGTCGATATCGTCCTGAGACGGCAGGTCATCAGGCAGTTGCGGGCCGGACATCAGATGTGCGTCCGGGCGTTTGTCCTTGAAGTCTTCAAGGTCTTCATCAGATATTTGACTGCGCTCGTCGATGAATTGTTTCAGCTTATTGAGTTTGGTATCGAGATAGTCGAGCGTACGTAACACTTTATTGATGCGCTGGCCGGTAATGTCCTGAAAATTACAGGCATCGTAGATCTTCATAGTGGCGTCGTTCACGGCGGCAGCGGCATCGTCGTGACCGGAAATAGTGCCGACTTTCTCCTGAATCACATCTGCAGCATCCAGAATATCATTGGTGGCCTGCTCGGTGGCCTTCACCACCGCATCCAGTTCGGCATTGGCATAGCTCAGATTCTTCGGAGACGGCTCTTCTTCGTCCTCGTCATCATCCGGGGTGATCGATGCAATTTCTTGCAGGGCGAAGGTGATATACTGCGCCAGCTTCTCGATTTCCTTACGTAGGAAAGTATCCAGCTCGGAGCTTTCTTTGAGTGAATCGGCCATGCTTTCAAACAGGGCGCCGACATCTTCGATGTTCAGCTCTCCCTTGTCTTGTTTCAGCTCAACAAGACGCTTAAGCAATGCATTGCCAAGTTTAATTTGTGTCTCACTCACGTATAGGTGCTCCCCTTATACCCGCGTTAACCATTTTACAGACTAAAAGTCGCCGAGTACAGCAACCATTTTCTGTTTCAACGTCTCCGCGTTGAAAGGTTTCACGATATAATTACTGACACCGGCCTGCTTGGCGGCAATCACGTTTTCCGTTTTACTCTCGGCGGTTACCATGATGAATGGGATGCCTTTGGTCGCCTCATTGGCGCGAACCTGCTTCAGGAACTCAAACCCGGACATTGGTTCCATGTTCCAGTCGGAAATAATCAGCCCGTATTTCTTTTCCGCTACTTTACCCAGCGCCATGGTGCCATCCGTCGCTTCATCGACATTCTCAAAGCCGATCTGCTTCAGTAGGTTACGAACAATACGCAACATCGTCTTGTAGTCATCTACAATCAAAATTGACATATTCTTGTCCACAGACATAAGATCTCTCCTAAAAAATCGCTTTGGTTGGTAGCATTCAGAAATACAATATAATACCCACATAAACTATAAGATATGATTTAATACAAGGTTAATAACGGAGAAGTTAAGCATGCAGTGGACGGATATAATGGATATTGCCATCGCGTTGGAGGAAAATCACCCTGACGTGGACAACGTGAACCTCCGTTTTACCGACCTTCGGCAGTGGGTGGTGGAACTGGAAGAATTTGAGGGCGATCCGGACGGATGTAACGAAAAAATTCTGGAAGCGATTCAGGCGGCCTGGATCGACGAGCGGGATGAGTAGCAGCCGCTAATGCAGGAAATTCAGCGTGTTTCAGTGGATTCGGAAGCGGCAATGCTGGC
>JAUIJX010000103.1 GCA_030430795.1 Alphaproteobacteria bacterium
CGCCTTCGGCATCCATCTTCATTTCAGTCTTTTTATCCAGAGCTGCGGCCAGCATGTTATTTTGAAAGAAACCTGGCTGGACGACCTTCATATTTGGCTCTGAACCATATTTGGTCGGGAACGGATTGAAAGCATAGGTGACCAGCACCAGTAATCTCAACATACGCATCTGCGACGGATCGGATGTGTCGATGACCGGATCATTGCTGTTCCATTTGGCTTTCTCTGTCAGCAGAGCGATGTCGTATATATCCTGGGGCATTCGTGACACGATGCCCTCCTCATGTTTATATTTCTTCATTGACTGGCTTCGCAAGGCTCGCAGCATCTTTGCCGCCACCATTTCGAGCGGACTGCCGAACGAAACCGGATACGGGCAAAGCTCCTCATCCATAGCATCATCTTCCAGACTGAGCGGTGGTTGGTTGAGGGCATTCGGTGGCATAAAATTGACCGTCAACATCTGTTTGATTGGAAATTCCCGGTTGTTCAGGGCTTTATCACTTACATTGATATGGTAATGGCGTAGCACCGATTCGACCTCTTTGCGGGTATAGATTTTTATCACCTGCAATTTGGGATAATACCCTCGCTCAGCAATCTGTGTATCCAACCCAGTGCCATCCATCGCCCGCTCACTTAGCCAGTGTAGTTGTGACATGGGGTTGATACGTCGCGGCGTTGTCGGTTCCAGAATGGTTACGTCCAAATCCCCGATTGGGCGCAGAGTATTGTCGGGAACCCGGATGGCACCGATGTCTTTCATTTTATGCAACGCAAAACTGCCCATAAACACTATCTCACGCTCTTCATCACCATGCTGAACATCGTAATTCAGCGATGCATAGAGCCGGTCAGCAATATCCATACGCAGAACGTCAGACAAGCGTATCCCTTCGGCAATCAACTCCTTAGGTCCGATTTGTTTGATGGTTTTAGATCGGCGGCGCTGGCCCTGTAACGGCCCACTGATCTGTGACGGCGGGATTCTAATATGTGAAGCAGGCATATTGGACGTTTTGACATGCTTCAGTTCTTTGACATCATTTAGACGAAGACCTGCAATATGACCTCCCCTATTCAGCCAGATATTGACACAGTAGGGAATAAATGGTGAGAACGTGCCCACCATCGCTTTTCGGTAGACTTCTCTTTCCTTTTCCGGCTGCGCATCGATCAAACTGTCGATTTGCAGGCGGTCAAGGTCACAGGAAATATAGATACGCCCTCTTTCGTAAGTTGCCTTAAATCCGGCATCTGATGCTGCCCGAACAATCTGATTTATGTCGTATTGAGGGTCGTGCGGCGCCAACCGTTTTAACTGCTCCTGCAAACGGCTGCGCATGTACTCGCGTATCAACGGAAACAGATGATGCGGTATGTTTTTTCTATCGTCCATGACCAATATATGCCTTATGTTGCGGCCACTTTAGCCCGGCAAAACATGAACACAAGTTAACCTTTTGTGACAATTTTCCGGGCTACGGGCGATCAGCCTGTAAAAAACATGAAAAAAATGCTGGATTTTTAGGTAAACATCTGCTTTATATCCGCACCCTTGAGGAATAAAACGACAACTAGGCATTTAAAACAATGGCTGTAGCACTTAGATTAGCCCGTGGTGGCGCCAAAAAACGTCCTTTCTACCGTCTCGTCGCAGCGGATTCCCGCCGTGCGCGCGATGGCAAGTTCATTGAAAAGCTGGGGACGTATAATCCACTGTTGTCTAAAGACGACCCAAACCGCTTCCAGTACGACGCCGAGCGCGTGAAATACTGGCTGGGTGTTGGTGCGCAACCGAGCGAGGCCGTTGCCCGCTTCCTGCGCAATGACGGTGTGTGGACGCAAGACCCTGCTTACACCCCGAAAGAAAAAGTAGTGAAACTGGCTCCGCGTGCGCAGGCACGTAAGGAAGCTGAAGAAGCCGCAAAGGCAGAGGCCGAGTCCGCTGCAGCAGCCGAAACAGAGGCACCTGCCGCTGAAGAAGCTCCGGCCGAGGAAGCACCGGCAGAAGAAGCCGCTGCTGCTGAAGAAACCCCTGCCGAAGAAGCCCCTGCTGCAGAAGCAGACGCTCCGGCAGAAGAAGCAAGTGCTGAGGAAGCACCTGCTGATGACGAAAAAAGCGCCTAAGCGCTTTAACGACTCCTCCTCCATAAAGCCCGTGCCTTGGCGCGGGCTTTTTTATCAGACGAGGGTTTGATGGATCTGCAACCCGATATGTTCGCTATTAGTTCTCTGGTCGGAAGCGTTGCTTTCGCCCTGAGTGGTTTTCTGGCCGGGGTTCGCCATCGACTCGATATCATGGGTATTTTTATCGTGGCGATGCTGACCGCCAATGGCGGCGGCGCCATCCGTGACGTGCTGGTGGGGCGCACCCCGCTGGTGCTGGCTGACCCGCAAGCCTTCTATCTGGTGATTGGCGTTATTGTTCTGGCGGCATTGCTGAAAGCTTACCGGCAGGAGACGCTGGAGAAGAACATGCTGTTCGTACTCAGCGACGCGATCGGCCTGGTGGCATTCAGCGTGACCGGGACGCTGGTGGGCATCGATGCCGGCCTGTCCTTCTTCGGGGTGATGGTGCTGGCATTCATCACCGCATCGGGTGGCGGGATGATCCGTGACATTATGGTCAATACCGTGCCGTCGATCCTGAGCAGTGATTTTTACGGCAGTGTCGCCCTGCTGCTGGCACTGGCGCTCTACCTGCTGCACCAGTTCGGCATGATGGATAATCTGTCGATCGCCATCGCCTTCTTCGTGGCGCTTGGCTTACGGCTGCTGGCGTATTATCGTGGCTGGCATTTACCAAGGATCAATGTGTGACGATGGCTGCAACGCAAGATGACAAGCTGGTGGTACTCGGTGTGATTACCGCGCCGCATGGCATACGCGGTGCCGTCAAGATCAAGAGCTATACCGAAGTGCCGGATAGTATCGGCGATTACGATTCCCTGACCGACCCGGCCAGTGGACGCAGCTACCGCATACGCATTATCGGACAGAGCAAGGGCTTGCTGATGGCGGAAATCGACGGCGCAACCTCGCGCAATGACGCGGAGGCACTGCGGCGGGTCGAGTTGGCCGTGCCGCGCAGCCTGTTGCCCGCGCATGACGACGCCGATGCGTTTTTCATCACCGATCTGATCGGACTGCCAGTGACACTGGAAGACGGCAGCAACTACGGCACGGTGAAGGATGTGCATAATTTCGGTGCAGGCGATATTCTGGAAATCGCCACGGGAGGGACGACAGAGATGGTACTATTTACCAAGGCGAGCTTCCCTGATATTACTCAGGAGCGTCTTATGTTCATTCCACCGGAGATAGAATAGCTCTATGCTTCCACGGGTATGTAGAATTATTGTGTGCGGCGTTATGTTATCTTTCCTTACCGCGTGCCAGTCGGTCGCTTTCTTTATTGCCAATACTCCCAGTTTCTTCAGTAGTCAGACACGGGTCAGCGATGTTGCGTATGGGGAGGCCGCACATCAGACGCTGGATATTTACCTTCCGACGAAGGATACCAAGGATGCCCCAGTGATCGTATTCTTCTACGGCGGCGGCTGGACGGATGGCGAGAAAGCACAATACCGGTTTGTCGCCGACCGCTTCACCCGTAAGGGCTATGTGGTGGTGATTCCCGACTACATCAAATACCCGGATGCCGGATTCCCGGTGTTTATCGAAGACGGCGCCAAGGCGGTGGCATGGACGCTCACACATATTGGTGCGTATGGCGGCAATCCGAAGCAGGTGGTGCTGATGGGACATTCCGCCGGGGCGCATATGGGCGGCATGCTGATCACCGACCGGCATTACCTCAAGGATGCCGGCGCTTCCGTCAGTGCCATTCGTGGCTTTGTCGGGCTGGCGGGACCCTATGCCTTCACACCGGAAGAAGAAATATACAAGCAGGTGTTTGCCCCGCCATCCAATTATCCCAGGATGCAGATGCCTACTTTCATCGACGGCACCGAACCACCGATGCTGTTGCTCTACGGCGAAGATGACGACGTCGTCTATTACAGTAATATCGAGAAAGTAACGGCCGCCTCTAAAGCCAAAGGTGGCAGCGTAATAAGCAAGGGATATGCCGGGCTCGGACATATCGGCATGGTGGGCGTGTTGTCCGCGTACTGGTCCGATAAAGCGCCAGTGGCCGAGGATGCCGACCAATTCATACGCAGCGCACTGAAGGAGTAACGCGCTGAATTATATAGAGAATTTCCTTTAAATGGTGCCGTCTAGAGGACTCGAACCTCCGACCTACGCATTACGAATGCGCCGCTCTACCAGCTGAGCTAAGACGGCACGGTACCATGCAGAGCGGTACTGTCTAGCGTCATTCCCGCCATTTTGCAACGGATAATTACTCAGTGCGGACTTCGTGCTCTTCGGTGACGAATTCTTCATCGCCCTCACGCGGATCGAGACCACGCGCCAGACGGCTGTTAAACTGCCCATACACGAGGTAGACAACCACCCCAATCAGGAAGAACCATTTGAGCGTTATGAAGATTTCCAGTGGCATTTGCGCGATCAGGTAACCACAGCAGAGTACGCCAAGCAGCGGCACTACCGGCGAGAACGGTACTTTGAACGGGCGTTCAAGATCCGGCTCCTTGCGGCGCAGGTACAGTACACTGAGACAAACAATGGTAAATGCGGACAGCGTGCCGAGGCTGACGAGGTCGCCCAGCACGTTGATCGGGGTCAGACCACCGGCGAACGCCACCACGATCCCCACCAGAATGGTGTTGACATATGGCGTGCGGAATTTCGGGTGCACCTTACTGAACATGGCAGGCAGCAGGCCGTCACGCGACATGGTGTAGAAAATGCGGGTCTGGCCGTAAACCAGCACCAGCATCACGGAGGACAGGCCAGTGATGGCGCCCACCTTGATGATGAAGGAGAACCAGCCGAGGCCAATGGCATCCACCGCTACCGCCATCGGGTCGGCAACGTTGAGAGTGGAGTAATGCGTCACTCCGGTCAGCACCAGTGAGACCATCATATAGAGCACCGTACAGACGATCAGTGCGCCCAGAATCCCGAACGGCATGTCTTTCTGCGGGTCTTTGGCTTCGGCCGCCGCCGTGGAGATCGATTCAAAACCGATATAGGCGAAGAAGATAATACTGGCGGCGCGAAGCACACCGTCAAAGCCGAACTCACCCGGTCCGGTCTGTTCCGGGATGAACGGCACCCAGTTATCCGGGTTGACGTAGAACACGCCGATGGCAATGAAGGCGACGATGACGGTCACTTTAATGGCCACGATGATGTTGTTTACTTTAGCAGATTCGCTGACCCCGATCACCAGCAGGCTGGTGACGAGGAATATCCCGATCATGGCCGGGAGGTTCAATATTGCCTCGACCGTGGAGCCGTCGGCAAGTTGCACCAACTGCCCCGGCGCCTTGGTGAATTCGGGTGGTATCATCACCCCGAAATCCTTGAGGAAACTGACGATATAGCCCGACCAACCGACCGAGACCGTGGCGGACGCCAGTCCGTATTCGAGGATGAGCAGCCAACCCATAATCCAGGCGAAGACTTCGCCCAACGTGGCGTAAGCGTAGGTATAGGCACTGCCCGAGACCGGCAGCACTGAGGCCATTTCAGCGTAACACAGACCGGCGAAGGCACAGGCCGTCCCCGCCAGAACAAACGAGAGAATGATGGCCGGACCGGCATGGTTGGCCGACGCCGTTCCCGTTAATACAAAAATACCGGCTCCAATGATGCAGCCGATACCTAAACTGAGAAGATTCCATTTGCCGAGCGTCCGCTTCAGTGTGCTTTGCTTGGCCTCGTTTTGAATCCGTGCCACGGATTTCTTAATCAGGTAACGCCCGAGGTTCATGCCCCATCTCCTTGCTATTGTTCGTTGTTTCGAGGAGTAGCAGGGGGGTGGGAGCAAGGCAAGCGCTAATCGTGGGAAGAAAGAAGAAAGGGTTCTCTACCGCTGCAGAGGTTTGTCACGAGAAACGTCACCATTCAGGGGAGAAAAGCCATCCTCCTGCTCTCCGATCTCTGTCTGATACGGCAGCAAATGGGCCGTCGCAAACTCACACTCCCGACGCTGCTCTTCTGTTAGCTCAAATACCGGTTGTTGTTCTCCTGGCACCGTAGAATCAACTCCCAGAAATTCCGCTATCTTCTCTGGCGAATCCAGCTTCACCAAGCGTTTTTGATCT
>JAUIJX010000104.1 GCA_030430795.1 Alphaproteobacteria bacterium
TGGATAGCCTGTTACAGCAAACTTATGACAAGGCCAGTTATGAAATCCTGGTTTATGACGGTAATAGCGATGACGGTAGTAGCGAGGTCGTGCGGCAATACGCAGAAAAGCATTCGCAAATAAAAGGTTGTGGTAAAAAATATAGATATGAACCCCATCGATGCATATGCCCTCCATCACCCTGAAAACCCTGCCCCAGACACTGGCCATCTGCACGCTGCAAGGCCGTGAGTTGCCGGGCTGGTGTGCCGAAAGCAGCTTCCTGAGTTTCACCCGCACCGGGGAGGAAACCTCGCTGGTCTGCGATCAGGCATGTGTGCCCTCGGGCGTCACCACCGAGCCGGACTGGCGCGCCTTCTGCATTGACGGCACACTCGATTTTTCACTGACCGGCATCCTCGCGCGCCTCAGCACCACACTCGCCGAACGCGGCATCCCCCTCTTCGCCGTCTCAACCTACGACACGGATTATATTCTGGTGAAAGAAGACCGGCTGAGCGCCGCCACCGCAGCCCTCACCGCCGCCGGATACACACTAGTGAGCAACGGATAACGCCACACAGATACTCCACGAAAATTTGCATTGCCTCCAAGGGCAGTCATGCTAAGGTGTCCGCGCCCTAACGTGAGGAAGCCGCATGACCGAGTCTCCAACGAACGCCGCCGAAGAAGCCGTACTGCCCGACGAAGAGCGGGCGGATGCGCCGGTGGTGACGCCGGAGCTGATGCAGCAGGTGCAGGAAGCGGTGGAAGCAGAGGATGCCGATGCCGCACAGGAATGCGTGCTTTGCCTGCATGAAGCCGATCAGGCAGAGATCTTCCACCAGCTCAATTCACAACAAAGTGAGAAACTCGCCGAACTGCTGAGCGACGAATTCAACTTCGACGTCCTGCCGGAACTGGAAAGCGACGTCGCCGAGGACGTATTGCACGGTCTGGGGATTGAACGAAGCGTCGAGGCCATCGCCTCACTCGAAACCGAAGACGCCGTCCAGATCATCGAAGACCTCTCAAGCGAAGACCAGCAGGGCATTCTGGACGCCATCGACACAGGCACCCGCCGCGAACTGGAAGAAGGCCTCGCCTACCCGGACAGTAGCGCCGGGCGACTCATGCGCAAAAAGATGGTCTGCGTACCCGAATTCTGGACCGTGGGCGACACCATCGATTTATTGCGCTCCCATCCCGATCTGCCAGGCGATTTCTATGTCATCTTCGTGGTCAACCCGAAATTCCGCCCCGTCGGCGAGATCCTGCTGGCGAAGATCATGCAGAACAGCCGCGACGCGCTGGTCAACGACATCATGAACACCGACCTGCACGCCATGCAGACAGACACCGACCAGGAAGAAGTGGCCTACAGCTTCCGTAAATACGGGCTGGTGGAAGCACCGGTGCTGAATAATGAAGGCCGCCTCGTCGGCACCATCACCGTCGACGACGTGGTGGAAGTCATGCAGGAAGAGCTGGAAGAAGACTTCGCGCGCGCCGCCGGTGTGCACGGGCAGGAACTGCACGACACCATCTCGCAGGCGGTCAGCAAACGCTTCCCGTGGCTGTTCATCAACCTGCTGACGGCCATCGCCGCCTCCGCCATCATCGATCTGTATCAGGAAACCATCGCGCAACTGGTGCTGCTGGCTGTGCTGATGCCGATCATCGCCTCAATGGGCGGCAACGCCGGGATTCAGGCGGCAACGGTCGCCGTGCGCGCCATCGCCACCCGCCGGATCGCCCCCGGCAGCGGGCGCGCCATGATGATCAAGGAAATGCTGCTTGGCGCCGTCAACGGGCTGGGGCTGGCAGTGATCACCGCGCTCGGCATTTATATTTTCTATCAGGATGTCACCATCGCCGCGGTCTTTGCCACCGCCACCATCATCACCATGATCATCGCCGGCTTAAGCGGTGTCGGATTACCGTTGCTGCTGGTGAGACTGGGCGTCGACCCGGCTATCGCTTCCGGCGTATTCCTGACCATGCTGACCGACATGGTCGGCTTCTTCGCCTTCCTCGGTCTCGCCGCATTCGTGATTCAGTAAGATTAGAATTAGGAAATGAGTTTCAGGCGACGGAACACGTCGTCTTCGTCTTCAGCATCGTGACTGCTATCACCGAGCAACTCCAGCTCCGTCATATCGATCCGCGTCGAACGTTTGAACTGACCGTCAACAAACGCACCGTCTTCAATCGTCAGCGTTTCATGAATGATCACCCCTTCGACGTGGCAGGAGGCATAGAGATTCACCTCTTTCGCCTTCAGTACCCCTTCCACCTTGCCATAGACCTGAATGGCATCGGCGATGACATCGCCCTTGATCACGCCGTTCTTACGGATGGTGATGGAGCGGCATTTGATATTGCCGTCGATATGCCCGTCCACATCCAGCGTACCCTCGCTGATAATGTTACCCAGCATGTGGATGTCGTTAGAGATAATGGTAGGAGGGCTTTTCTTTTGAGGCGGTTCTTTCCCGCCATTATTGCTATCGTTATTGCGTTGAAACATGCTTGCCTGCTTCCAGAAAATTCATCGGGTTCATTGGTTCACCGCGATAGCGTACCTCATAATGCAGGTGATGACCAGTACTTCTGCCTGTACTACCCTGAATTGCCAGCAGGTCGTCTTTCTCGACGATCTGTCCTTCTTTCACTTTAATGGAACTCAGATGGCCATATCGTGTAGCAACGCCCAGACCATGATCAACTTCCACCATATTTCCATACGCACCGCGACGTCCGGCAAACGTCACTTTGCCAGCCTGAGCTGCGCGCACCCGCGTACCGATCGGTGCCGCAATATCCAGACCGGAATGCCTGGCCCAACGTCGGGTAAACGGATCAACACGCTTACCAAAACGGCTGGTATAGCGCCCCTGCATCGGACGATCCAGCGGCAGGGTTTCAATCACACCATGCAACGTCATCATCTGGTCAATCGCCGCAAACAAGTCTTTCTCGCGCGCTTCATACGTAGTTGCGGGCTCATAGGGCCCACCGCGCGGCAGTGATTCTTCGTTGCTGGCCAGATTGCGCTCCTCTTCTTCCATCAGTCGTGACTGCTTGAGCTCCAGCACCTTGCTGCTCAGACCAGTCATGTTGATGATGTCTTCAAATTCGGAAATCTTGCCTTTGGTGCGCTTACGAATGGCTTCGATAAACGCTTCGTTCTCATGCTTCAGCTGGTCAATACGTTCTTCCAGAAAACCAATGCGCTCCATCACCAGCTCTTTCTGCTCGCTCAGATCGGCATCCATTGGCAGACCTTCCATTTCGCCAAGCCCGTCCTTGTTATTCTCGTATTGAGAAATCACGAACTGCGCATACTCACTCAGGTCTTCACCTTCCTGCTGCAGGTTCATCAGGTCACGTTTTAAAAGAGAAAACTGATCTTCGATCTTGCGATTTTCCTCGCTCACCTGTTCGATCTTGCGCTCTTTTTCTTCAATCTGGGATTTGGCGGCCATAAAACTGCCGGTAGAGTACGAGCCCCAAGACACCATGCCAATAATGCCTGCTGCCATCAGGAGCTGTGCGCTACCACCGATCGGATAATAGTCCACGGACTGATCGGTAACCACAATGACTTTTTTCACGTGAAAAAGCCGTTTTGCGAATGTAACAAGTGCCTTTTTTACCTTCATGCGATCCTCACGAGCGGCGGATCATACACAAGCAGGTTTGGCAAATCCAGACTAAATCACCACCCTACTCACCACAATTATCTCTGTTATGACATGCCGGGCGATCAGAATCAATACTTAGTGTGTGTTTTTTTCAACACCCGGCACATATTGTTATTTAACTGTTTATTTCCAGACGCGCGCACAGAGATTAACCAAATACAACCAACCCGTGCCAAAACGAATCAAAATATCACCCATTAATGGTTTATTAATAAAAAAACTGCTAAGATAAGAATTGGGTATCAAGGGCAAGAAGCCTTTGCAAATAACGCATCCAGGTAGGACGTAGAAGAAGTGGTATCATTATCGCTCAACATGACTTTTTCGATGAGGGCACAGTCCGCGCTCTCACAAAATACCGCTGAGTCCATCCGTTCCATTAATCGTTTATCCTCCGGCAACCGCATCACACGCGCAGGCGATGATGTATCGGCATTGGCCATTGCCACGAAACTGGAATCCCGCGTTTCTGCCCTCCGCATTGCTAATCGAAATGTCGAGCAGGCCACCAGTATGCTGCAGGTAATGGATGGCGGCCTCAGGGAAATTGAAATCATGTTGCAGCGCATGAATGCACTCGCCGTACAGTCTTCTTCCGGCAGCCTGACCGCAAACGAACGCGGCTTCCTTGATCAGGAATTTCAGAATCTATCACAAGAAATTAACCGTATTGCCACGCAAACCAATTTCAATGGTGTAAATGTGTTAAGCGGTGAATCATCGGGCATCAAGGCAGTGGACAATTTGCTCTCGGACACCAGCTTTACCGACAAAGCCAATGCCAAAATCGTCTTCACTGGCAATCCGAACAACAACCAGCGTATTCGCTTGCAGAATGTTCTGTTCCAGTTCCGCAACGTTGCCAACCCGAACAATATTCTGCATGTACAGCTCGGTAATACCTATCAACAAACCGCCGTCAATCTCGTCGCCAAGCTTAATGAATATGCTCGCCTCGACCCGACGGTCGCGGATCAGTTCGATCAATATACCTACGAGGTGGATAACTCCGGCGCCATTACCATCTCATCTAAAACCGGCGGGGAACTCGGTCAGTTCTTCCGCATCGACGAACAAGGCTCCAACTCCCGCGCTTCATTCTATACTGCCAGCCTCAATAAGGTAAATAACGGTGGTGAAGGACGCTGGATACTCTCCAACGACGATATGGTGGGTCTGGGTGCCGGATCCGTCGACGTCGTCGGCACCGCCGGCAGCAATATGTTCGTCGCGCAAAGCCAAACCTCTGGCGAAGTCTTGTTCACCTTCGACAATATCGGCTCCAACCCGGCCAACAACCAACGCCTGCGTATCGATAACGGCTTTAACGGGTTGAACCAGTTTCAGTACCGTACCAACGCCAACGTCAACAACGCCCTTCATATCCAAATCGGCGCTGACGCTAAGGAAACTTTGGAAAACACTGTCGTCAAACTGACTGAATGGGTCGAGACATTCGGCGCAAACCTCAACACATTCGGCCACCGTCAGCTGGAGTTTGAACGCGACGACCTCAGCCTGATCATGCGCTACAAAGGCGTCGGCAACGCCACCGACATGTATTATAACGGTCTGGAATTCACCGAGAACGTCAACAATGCCACCCCGTCCGCCGCCAACATGACCAACGGCACCAACACCGGGCTTAACACCGAAGGGGTGATGAATGCCGACTTTATCGGCACCGTCTCCGGCTTCGAAGCCACCTATCTCGGCAACCAGAGAGTGCAGGCGTCCATCACTGTCGGCGACCATACCTATACCGCCACCATCGATGACACGCTCTTTGCCGCCGGTAATACGCGCGTGCTGTTTGAATCGGAAGAGGCCGGATATTTCTCCGTGGAAATCGCATAGGCGCAAGGCATCGCGGCTGGCGATCAGGCAAATGCAGACGCCTTTGCCAGCCTGCTGGACGACGCCTTCAGCGGCTTCACCTTCTATCAGAACCGCACCATCGCCAACTATAATCCTTACGGCGATCTGGAAGGCTCCAGCCTGATGATGCGCGCCGCTTCCTTCGACGAGCCGATCATTATTGAAGATGTCAGCGTTGTCTCCAACGCCGATAATATACAGGGCGATTTCGCCGTCTTCTCCATGACCATCAACGGCGAAGTCTTCACCAGCACCAAGCAGATCGAACTGGGCGTAGAAGCCTACGCACCGATCGTCATGGTCAGCGAGAACGACACCCAGCGCAGCATCACTTTCACCAACGGCGGCACCACGACGTTTGACACCACCACCACGCAGGGTGCGGCGGAGTTCGAAGAATTGTGGCGCGAGCAAATGCCATTCGGCCAGCTTATCGACACCGGTAGCGGCGTCAGCTTCCAGGTCGGCCAGAAAAGCACCGAACAACTGGCTTTCGTACTGAACGATGCCACCACCGATAATCTCTTCAGTGGCATGAGCATCGATATCACCACCATAGAGAGCGCGAAAACAGCGTCTGATGTCGTGCTGAACGCCATCCGCATCGTCACCGCACAACGTGCAGAA
>JAUIJX010000105.1 GCA_030430795.1 Alphaproteobacteria bacterium
GGTGGTATCGTCATCAGAGTTACCGATGTCAGATACCGCGATGTCACCCGTCGTTACGTTAACGTCGTCGTCGCTGTTGTTGTCAGCAGAAGACGTGTTGCCGTTGTCTGAGATATCAACATCACCAACGGTGTTGTTGTTGTCGCCAGAGTTAGCAACGTCAGAACCAGACGCATTACCGTTAGAGTTCGTGGTCGTGGTGTCATCGTCAGAGTTGCCGATGTCAGACACGTCGATGTCACCTACGGTGATGTCATCGTCACTGTTGTTGTCAGCAGAAGTCGTGGTGGTATCGTCATCAGAATTACCGATGTCAGACACAGCAATGTCACCCGTCGTCACACCGATGTCGTCGTCGCTGTTGTTGTTAGCGTTAGACGTGGTGGTCGTGGTGTCATCATCTGAGTTACCGTTGTCTGAGATATCAATATCACCAACGGTGTTGTTGTTGTCACCAGAGTTAGCAACGTCAGAACCAGACGCATTACCGTTAGAGGTCGTGGTCGTGGTGTCATCGTCAGAGTTGCCGATGTCAGAAACATCAACATCACCAACCGTTACATCAACGTCGTCGTCGCTGTTGTTGTCAGCTGAAGACGTGTTCGTCGTGGTCGTGGTGTCATCGTCAGAGTTGCCGATGTCAGAAACATCAACGTCACCAACGGTTACATCGTCATCGCTGTTGTTGTTAGCGGTAGACGTGTTCGTCGTGGTGTCATCATCAGAATTACCGTTGTCAGAGATGTCAACATCAACATCACCAACGGTGGTGTTGTTGTCATCATCAGAAGAATGATCGTCAGTAGACGTTGTCGTCGTCGTATCGTCATCGGAATTACCGACATCGGATACAGCAACGTCACCAACAGTTACATCATCATCTGTTGAACTGTCGTTATTAGACAGCACGTCTTCGGTGGTAACGTCGACATTCGTATTGTCCTGTCCGTTACCGTCACCCGTCGTGTTGTCCACGTAGTCTGCGTGCGCTTCTGCATATGCGAAGAGTGCAATAGCAGAAACCCCAGCAAACAGCGAGTTTCTCAGTGTAGTTTTCATAGCCAAGCTCCACGTAGGATTTAATCAAAAAACATGTGAATCTTCGAAATCGAAGGTCCAACTACCAACACGTTTAGAGAGGCACCATTTCTTTGTCTGTGATCTATGTCACACAGTTGATGAAATTTAGTAATAATTAGAAAAAGAATCGCAGAGTTTGGTTAACGGTGTAGTCATGTTTCTAAATGCAATAATTGCAATAAAATACATCTAATACAATCAGTTGTTTGTTTCGATGTCGAATCATTCCCGTGTTAATTCTTTTCCGTTAACTCCTTAATAATGTCATCAAACCGTCATACCCGGAAGGGTCTAGAACAGGTCGAAGCGCATCGGTACGCGAATCATCACGCGGGCGTCCGGCGCATCGTCCGTGAGGCCGGCATCCACGTTCAGGTTAATGCTGGTTTCATCCGTCACACGGTAGCCAAAACCAAGCAGCATACGACCGACATGCAGTTCGTCCGAATTGGGGATCGGCAGGCCGTTTTGTTCGGTCTTAAAGACGTAGTCATGTGCATAACCAAGGCTGAAAGAGGTTTGCTCGTTGAGCGAGAAGCCCATACCGAAGGAAGCGCTGATGCTGTCGCCCGGATCGATCTCACCGACGGCACCGCCAATGTCGCGCGACATATTATAGAGATAGCCCATGGTGGCGTAGAGTACGACCGGATCGGACGGCATGATAGCGGTGATGCTCGGCTGCACGGCGAAGAAGCCGGAACCTGTCGGCAATTCGGTTTGCAGGCCGGTGCCCGGGTCGATCGGTACTTCAAACGGATCTACCCCGGTGCGGCTCTTCAGGCGCAGGTTACCAATCAGGAACGGCCAGCCGCCGCCAGCATTCATGATCTGGTAGCGTCCGGCGATTTCAATGTCACCGAGATTCTCACCGGTGACATCAGACAGCGTGTTGGCGCTGGAGCCGGTACCGATCGGGCGGCTCAGCGTGCTATCGCTTCGCATGACGTAGGGGATTTTCGCTTCGACCTCGAAATTGTTAAAGACGCCGAGGCGGCCACTGACGGAACTCACGACGGTGTCGCGGTCCACCTGACTGATTTCAAAGGCACCGATATTGAGGGCAGGGATGATGGTGAAGCCTTCGATGGCCACGCGCAGGGCTGAAGAGCGGCTATATTCAAGTGCTGATTCCAGTACAGCCTGACCGGGGCGCAGCAATACGCCGCCCTGATTGCCCACTGCTTCGATTGTCGGCGGACGATCACGCTCTTCCGGCTTGCGCTCGATTCCCACCTCTTTTTTCGCTTCTGCGCTTTTGCTCTCCTCCGGGACGCCGCCCGCTGCCGGAGCCAGCTCCGACATGGTCTTGGCATTGAGCAGGTTATTGACCTGAGAGGACAGGAACTTCACGCGTTCCTTTTGCGTTTTTAATTCTTCTTCCTGTCTGGCGAGCACTTCATTCTGCTCCTCCAGCATTTTCATGAGTTTCTGGACGTCTTCTACGGCCGGGGTATCGGCGGCAGGCGGCTCCATTGCCCACGCGGACGTGGTGAACATCAGGCCAAAAAGCCCCGTTGCAATGGTTTTGGTGAAGGTTCCTGCCATAGTGCTACCCATTTTCTCCCCGTATAGGTTTATGTGATTCAGCTTCCAGGTCAACTTCGCCGCTGCCGATGCCGCCAAAACCTACTGTATTCTTTGCCAATGTTACCGCGATGCTGCAGTGTGCGCCGACAGGCGGGTGCCCGCCGACGCTCTCACGTATTCGGTATTATTTGGTTCTCACCACCACTTTGCTGGTGATTTTGTTGGTGCAGCCATCCACCGTGTAGGCGTTGTAGACACCTTCACCCGCTTTACCGAAAACCAGCTTCAGCTCATTGCCTTCGCGGTCGAATGACATCAGGTCGCCCTTGTCTTCCAGTGCCAGTTCTTTATCCAGTTTGCAGATTTCCACGTCGCTTGCCGCCATGTGGCCGGCCAGCAATTTGTAGATAGCGCCGAAGCCAACAACAACTGCGATCAGCAGCAGCCAGTGGCAGGCTTTATGTGTGCAAGAATTTTCCATGTGCGTCTCCCGTATCCAACGTTATCTTATTGTCTGTACATATAGAAAGGCACACTGAGTAGCAGATGGTTTTTGTTTCGTCCAGCCGTAAAACGCATTCTGCCCGGACGGTTAGCCGAATTGTTAGTGCTTATTCTCTCTGAAAAGCTTTACAGTGGACGAATAGCTACACTAGCTACTGCTGATGCTTTTTGTTATGATACTCTCATGAAAGCGCTGGTGAAAAAAGAGGCGAAGGAAGGGCTGTGGCTGGAAGAGATGCCCGTGCCCGCATACGGCATCGACGATGTGCTGATCCGCGTGCGCTACACCGGCATTTGCGGCACCGATGTCCATATCTATAACTGGGATGAGTGGTCGCAGGCGAATGTGCCGGTGGGGCTGATTACCGGGCATGAATTTGTCGGTGAGATCGTGGAGGTGGGCAGCAATGTCTCGGCCTTCAAGGTCGGAGAAAAAGTCAGCGCCGAAGGGCATATTATCTGCGGGCGCTGTCGCAACTGTCTGGCCGGGCGGCGGCATTTATGCTCCGACACCAAAGGCGTGGGGATCAACCGCGACGGCGCGTTCGCGGAATATGTGGCGATCCCGGAAGTGAATCTGTGGCATGTGTCACCGACGATTGACGAAGAACTTTATGCGATTTTTGATCCGCTGGGTAATGCAGTGCATACGGCGCTGGCATTCGATCTGGTGGGGGAAGACGTGCTGATTACCGGTGCAGGGCCGATCGGCATCATGGCGATTGCGGTGGCGAAGAAAGCCGGAGCGCGGCATGTGGTGATTACCGATATCAACCCGGCGCGGCTGGCGCTGGCCGAGCAGATGGGCGCCGACCGCGTGGTGCATGCCGAGAAGGACTCGCTCAAAGAGGTGCAGCAGAGCCTTGGTATGCGGGAAGGGTTCGATGTCGGGCTGGAGATGTCCGGCAGTCCGGCGGCGCTGAACAGTATGATCGCGCATATGCGGCATGGCGGGCGGATCGCGATGCTCGGGATTCAGCCGAAGAATACCGGCGTGGACTGGGATGCAGTGGTGTTCCACGGGCTGACGATCAAAGGCATTTACGGGCGCAAGATGTATGAGACATGGTATAAGCTCTCCAGCATGTTGCAGTCGGGGATGGATGTGTCGGGTATTATCACGCACCGTTTCCGCTACGACGAATTTCAGCAGGGATTCGATGCGATGCGCAGCGGTGAGTCCGGCAAAGTGATTCTGGACTGGCGGGAGGCAGGCGCATGAGCCGACGCACCCCGTTCGACGCGGCGATTGAAGCCGAGCTGACAGCGCTGAAAGAGGCCGGAACCTATAAGCAACTCAAACCGATCGACAGCCCGATGGATGCGGCGGTGTCCATGCAGGGGCGCGAGGATGTGCTGGTGCTGTCGTCGAATAATTATCTGGGGCTGGCGAATCATCCGGAGGTGATTCAGGCCGGGAAAGAGGCGCTCGACCATTATGGTGCGGGGACGGCGTCGGTGCGGTTTATCTGCGGGACGTTCACCGTGCATGCGGCGCTGGAGCGCGCGCTGGCGGAGCTGCATTACACTGAGGCGGCGATTACCTATCCGTCGTGCTGGCAGGCGAATACCGGGGTGATTCCGGCGCTGGTGAGCGAGGGCGACGCGATTGTCGCCGATGCGCTGAACCATGCGTCGCTGATCGACGGTTGCCGGATGGCGAAGGCCACGCGCTACATTTATCAGCATGCCGATATGGATGATTTGAAGGCCAAGCTGGAAGCGGCGAAGGATGCGCGGCGGATTCTGGTGATTACTGACGGGGTGTTCAGTATGGAGGGCGATCTGGCGCCGCTGCCGGAGATTGTCAGCCTGTGCCGGGAATATCATGCGGCACTGTATGTCGATGACTGCCACGGCGTCGGCGCGGTCGGCGAGCATGGGCGCGGGACGGCGGAGTTCTTCGGGCTGGAAGGCGAGATCGATATGATTTCCGGCACGCTCGGCAAGGCGCTGGGCGGTGCGGCCGGGGGGTATCTGGCGAGTTCGCAGGCGGTGTGCGATTATCTGCATCAGGTGTCGCGGCCACAGCTTTTCTCCAATGCACTGCCGGCGACAGTGGCGGCGAGTGCGCTGAAGGCGGTGGAGATTCTGCAGCGCGAGCCGGAGCGGGTGGCGCGGCTGCGTGAGGTGACGGCCAAGCTGCGTGACGGGCTGCAGGCGCTGGGCTATGCGCCGCTTGACGGGGATTCGGCGATCGTGCCGATTATCATCGGGGAGACGGCGGATGCGATTGCGATGAGTCAGCGGTTGTTCGAGCAGGGGATTTTCATTACCGGGTTCGGGTTTCCGGTGGTGCCGGAAGGCACGGCGCGGCTGCGTATTCAGGCATCGGCGGCGCTCAGTGACGCGCAGATCGAGCGTGCGCTGGCAGCGTTTGCGGCGGTGGCCTGAGCATTACCCATCTATTTTTCAACGGTGCTTGCAAATGCAGGGCGGGTGCGCTTTGATGGCGCGACGTTGATGATTATGTTTTCAGGAGATTTTATATGCGTGTGTTGATGATGTTTCTGGCGCTGTGCCTGTGTGTGTCCTTTTCCGCCGAGGCGGCGAAAGACCTGACCGACCATCCGCTGCTGAGCGGGTATGAAGGGGCGCTGCTCAAGAAGAAAGATGTGAAGGATTACGATGCGTATAGCGTCTTTACCGGCAGTGATGACGCCGGGGAGCCGGGCGGTATCGATCTGGAAGGGAAAGTGTCGCTGCTGACCTATAAGAACCCGGCGGATCGCTCGATTCTGGAGATGTTTCGTAACTATGAAATGGCGTTGAAGAATGCCGGGGCGGAGATTCTCTACAGCTGCGATCAGGAGAAGTACGAGTGTGCCAAGCAATATGCGCAGGCGGTGCTGAATAAATATAACGGCACCAGTGCGATCAGTAACACCAAGGGGCGTTATCTGGCCGGGAAGATCAAGAAGGACGATCATACGGCGTATGTGGCGGTGGCTGTGGGAGCGAGCTATACGCAGATTCATGTGGTGGAAGTCAAGGCGATGGATACCGGGATGGTGAGCGTGAATGCCGCAGCGCTCGGCAACGGGCTGGATCAGCAGGGCTATG
>JAUIJX010000106.1 GCA_030430795.1 Alphaproteobacteria bacterium
CCGGCAAAAAACAGTATGTCCGTTCCAAAGCGCTGGGCGTTCTTTTTGAAGAAGTTCTTTTTGGTTTCCCGAACCAGTGCGTTGTCACTGTCCAGAATATCACGATAGCTAATATCTTTCGGATCTTTGTCGTGCTCGTAGGCGACCGTTTCGGCAAATACCTTTTTGATGTCGCTGGCCACGCGGGTGGCATAAAACGCCGTCAGCGATGTACTGCCAAGTCCAAGAAGCCCATCGTAGTAAATATTGGCTTTTGTTGCTTTCAGGCTGCTTTTGGCGTCATCCTTGAACTGCTTGTAGGCTGCTTCTTCACTGTGTAGCGAACCTTCCTCAAATTCACCGATTTCTTTTCCTTTTGCCGCCCAGTCCTCGGTATAGAACGCGTAGTGTCTTTTGGCATGCGCGAGGCGTTCCCGTGGATTGGAAAGACCATCTTTGCGTAATTTGCTAATTACCTGCTCTTCGCTAAGCTCTGTGCTTGTGTTTTCGATGTGATCGAAAACAGGCTGCATCTGTTTCGCTACGGATGAGCCGAAGAAACCGTCCGTTTTGCTGCTGAACCATCCTCTTACCGTACCGGAGAGGTTAGCTTCCCGCTCGGAATTCACCAGCCAGCGAATGATATAACGCGCCGCCAGTCCTGGAATGAACAGGCGAAAATAACCCGGCGTCGAGGCGGTGTCTTTCGTCACCCCGGTATGGATCGGGTTTTCCTGAAACGCTTTATCTGTGTCTTTCGTATTGCTCATAATCTCACGGTGCTTTTACATTTCCGCACCATAAGTATACCCCATGCACTGGCCTGCATAAACGCTAAATGCTCTGATTTTTATGAAGTTTTTGTTACAACGCAGCGCTGTTTACGGGTTGGATACGCTTGAAAAGAAAGGAAAAAGCGCCAATACGGCCTCCACCCCCAAATACAGCACCATGATGGTGAGCGTTACCCCGGCGAGGCCGATCAGGATGCCGATAATGATGGTCGCGCCATCTTTGCTGAGCAGCCCCAGCGACATGACCAGCGTCCCGACACCGGGGATAAAATTGGTCATCGGCAGTGGCACCGCGATACTGATGGCAAATATCAGCCAGAAAAGGCCGATAATACGCTCTCCGGTCGTTGAGCTGGCGAATGACAGGCGCGGCTTGAGGAATAACTCGATTTTCTTGAGTTTCGGGCTGGCGACCGAGATCACCTTGGCCAGTGTCAGCCGGTTGATGCTCTTTTTCTGCAGCCATTTAGGCAGCCACGGCGATTCGAGGCCAATCAGCATCTGCACTGCCAGGAAGATCAGCGGGATGGATACGACAGTGGAAACACCCGGCGGCACCGGGATCGGCACGCAATTGGGCAGGACAAACACCATCATCAGCAGGCCGAAACCACGCTCATGCAGTGCAGACAGCAACTCACCGACCGTCACACGGTCTGCGGTCTGTCGGCCTACAGCCTGTTCCAGAATTTCCGATGCGGCCACACGTTTGCGGCCAAAGAAGCGGCGTCTCACCTTACATGGTTCCTTGATCAATTATGCTAAGGTTATAACCGTTGAACACAAAATCTGTCTACATTATTGGTAAAAAAAGCACCGCGACCAGCAGCCAGAAGACAATGTTGGCGCTGGCATAGAGATACTGTGCTTCCCGCAATTTCTTGAGACCAATGCGGGCGGTACCGCAATCAATCCAGCCATCATCAATGGCCACGTCCATATAGCGCCGCGGCCCGGCGAGCGAGATGCCGAGCGCCCCGGCGACCGCACCAATGGGAGCGCCGCTATTGGGCGATTGCATGGCGGCACTGCCCTTGACCATACCGCTTAAGGCGCGCGCCGGATTGCCGGATGGGGAAAAAATTGCCGATATCGACAGCAAAATACCAGCCAAACGGGAAGGAAGCAGTTGCAACAGGTCGTCCATGCGGGCGGCGAAGGCGCCGAACGGAGCCTTATCCTTATGGCGATTGCCGACCTGCTCGTCCATCACATTCATGGCTGCCAGAAACAGCATGCCCGGCAGACCGCCGACTAAGTACCAGAAGGCCGGGGCGACGGTGCGGTCGGAAAATTGCTTGGCCAGATATTCAATGGTGACGCGGATTTTGGTATGCTGATCCATATTTTCATTGTCGCGACGTCCCAGCGCAATCACCGCTTCCAGTGATTCCTTCTTTTTGCCATCATGCAGTGCCTTGCGGATTTCACTGGCGCGCTCATAACTGTGGCGGACCGGCATAAGATACGCCACCATCAGGATTTCAAAGGCGATGGTCCATTGCGTGCTGATGGCAAGGCGACCGATAAACCCGCCGATATTCAGGCAAATCAGAAAAATGAACACCACCACGATGAATCCCCGCGCTTTGCGGGTGGAAGCGCTACGGTTCTTGCGGTTGAGCTTACGTTCCAGCCAGTCGAATAGCTGATGCGCCCATTCGGCCGGTTTGTGCAGAAACAGAAAGCGATGCAGCCATAGCGGGCCGCCGAACAGCAGGCTGACCGACACGGCCAACAGCAGAATGGTCAGGCGGTCGGATAAGCTATGAATGGGAAAGTCAAACACAGGGCGCGCCTACTCTATGAAGATTTCGACGCGGCGGTTGGCTGGCTCACGCACCCCATCCTCCGTTGGCACGCGCGGATCGGATTCTCCGAAAGCAAACACCGAAATACTGTCCAGATCGACACCCATCTCTGCCAGCGCCTGTTTCACTCTCTGGGAGCGGGCATGCGACAATTCCATATTGAATGTTTCGTCGCCGGAACGGTCAGTGTGTCCGTGCAGGATGACCTCATATCCACGGCTCAATGTTTTGATGTATCCTGCCACGTCATGCATTATATCCAGCGCCTGCTTTCCGGGTTGCGCCTCATTCCAGCCGAAAAACAGCAAATAGGAGGTCGACAATTTGACGGACGGATCGATGTCCCGGTCCGTGGCTGACATGTCCGGGCGGCGCTTGCCGGACAGTGTGTCCAGCGCTTCATAGAATTTGCTCCGGCAAAAATCGATGTGTCCCTGCTGCCATTCTTCTTCCTGTTGTTCGACCCAGCAATCAAAGTAAAACTGCGCATCAGCCGCCGTTTTCGGGTTAGTACGACGGTCGTCTTCCGTCACTTCTTGCAGGAAACGTGCCCGTGCCGAACGTAATTCTGTGAGGGATGCCTCTGCGATGCTCCAATCGTCCGGGTTTTCCACCGCCACCAGCTTACCATAGGCGGCTTGCAGCCCTTTATCGGCAAAATATTGCGAAGACACCCAGTCATACTGCTCGGCCTCTGATTCCGCAAACGTCAGGTAATGGCCGGATAAGACTTCGAGATAAGGATCGGATGGTGGCGGCACCTCGCGCAATGCCCGAAGATCCGACGTCGTGCACGCCGTGCAAACACACAGTAAACCGAGCATTATTAACCGCTGTATCATCGCCCACCAGCTTGTTTTTTTATATGGGGCGACCCTAAACGATTCGCAGAATATGTGCAATCCGCAATCTTTGCATGCGCTTGGTGCTTGCAAATCGGCCGGGAATGATATAAAGCCGCACATCAAACCATATGATTATGACAAGAGGACAGACTATCATGGCAACGCAACGCACCCTTTCGATTATCAAACCCGATGCCACCGAGCGCAACCTGACCGGCAAGATCAACGCTGTGTTCGAAGAAAGCGGCCTGCGTATCGTCGCGCAGAAGCGCCTGCGCCTGAGCCGTCTGCAAGCCGGTGAGTTTTACGCGGTGCATAAAGAGCGTCCGTTCTACGGTGAACTGGTAGAATATATGGTATCCGGGCCGGTGGTCGTGCAGGTGCTGGAAGGCGACAGCGCCGTGGCGAAGAACCGTGAAGTGATGGGTGCCACCAACCCGGCCGATGCAGCCGACGGCACAATTCGCAAAATGTTCGCGGAAAATATCGAGCGCAACTCCGTACACGGTTCTGACTCTGAAGAAAACGCGGCGAATGAAATCCGCTTCTTCTTCAGCGACATCGAAATCGTCGGTTAATTATCCCGTTACCACGCTGTGTAGAGAGCGGAGCCGATACCGCTTAGTATCGGTATGTACATGAACAGCACGAAGGTGCGAAAACGTCTGCTATCCTGCAAATTATTGCCCAGCCATACTTCCTGAATGAAGGCGGCAGTAAATATGACTGCCAACATCAGCAATGCTTCACGTACCGGCATGGCCAGCACCACCAGCCAGGTGACGATCGGCACCAGCACGTTAAACGAGACCAGCGACGAGAACACATCTGCCGTATTCTCTTCTTTCTCCAGAAACCCAACCCACCGCACGCCGCTCACCCATGTCATCAGCGAGGCGTAGAAGAACAGTTCCATGCGATTGACCACGATGGCTGGCAGGCTGACGCCACTAAAAAACAAGATCAATATGACGAAAAATGGCAGTGCAAACAGCCCGGTGAGTATCCATTGCGTCTTATTCATGCGACCGCCTTTGTCGGGTGGTGCCGGATGTCGGATTCGAACTGACGACCTACCGCTTACAAGGCGGTTGCTCTACCCCTGAGCTAATCCGGCACAATGTCATGATTTTTCTAGAATGCCTGACGGGGTACGTCAAGCGCGAGGACGCTTTTATTACTGATCTTCGCTGATCCAGCGACGACGGTTTTCCGGGCGGCCAAAATAGTAACCCTGCATGTATTCCACGCCCAGCTCCATCAGCATTTTGGCAACCTCTCCGTTTTCCACAAACTCAGCCACGGTTTTCAGGCTGAAGCCCTGCGCAAATTCCAGCAGGGTTTTGACGAAGAAGCGGTTATCCGGATTATCGACCAGATCGCGCACATAGGCGCCGTCGATTTTCACCATGTCCACGGACAGCGATTTCAGCTGGCGGAACGAAGTGTAACCGGAACCAAAATCATCGAGCGCCACCTGCGCTCCCATCGCCTGAATCGACGCTACGAAATAAGCCGTCTTGGCGAGGTCACGGTGGATCGCCGTTTCGGTGATTTCCACGATCATACGATGTGCAATCTCCGGACGGCCTTCCACCAGACGTTTCATGGTGTTGAGCCAGCGGTCGTCATCGGTGGTGAGGTTGGAGACGTTGAATGCCAGACAGACATCGCTGTCTTCTTCCAGATCACGCACAACCTTTTCCAGCACCATCGTGTCGATCATGTGGATCAGCCCCATGCGCTCTGCAATCGGAATCAACGCTCCGGCAGAACTGATGGTGCCGTCATCGCTGACATTGCGCAGCAGCGCTTCGTAATGGGCAATCTCGCCGGTCTGACTATTAATGACCGGCTGGTACGCCATGCGCAGACGGTTATCCCGGATGGCACGCGCCAGATAATTCGCCAGCCCCATTTCCTGACGGCAGCTGGCCGAAGCATGCGGTGTTTCTTCCAGTTCCGGGAAGACGATATCATGCTGACTCTTTAAGTGAATATAAGCCTGATCGAGCGCGTTGTTGGCGTCGCCCGCCATTTCCGGCAGCCCAACGCACACCGCTGAACACAGGATATGCAGCGACCCATATTGCGAATTACTGCCAAAACATTTGATATGGCGGTGGATATTTTCCGTTAGATTTTGCGCCGTTTCCTTCTCCGATTCATGCAACAGAACGGCAAACTGGTCTTTCTGGATACGAGCAATGATGTCATTCTCGCCAATCAACTGCGCGGTTTCATGCATGATTTCCTGAATGGCCTGTTCAGACGTCTGATGACCATAACCTTGCATAATCATGGCCAGATTATCGATGGAGAATACAATCAATGCCGTCGTTTTGCCGGTCTGGCGACAGTTGTTGATGCGTTCCTGAATGGCCTCACGAAAATTCATGGGGTAACCATTATACGCGCTATCATGCGATGCCGATGCGTTGGTTTCATCCGCATCAGTCTCCATTGGCGTTATCACCGATTTTTTATCCGTCCCTTGTGGTTCGTTCATGTGGTGCATATTACCCCTTACGTTACGCACACGTTGCCTCACGGGCCACTGGCCTCTCCTTCCAGAATGCCCGATAAAGGTAAATATTTACTAAATTGTTAGGGTTTTTATTGGGGTGTTACATTAACGAATTGTGCGGTTTCATATTAGATCACCGCCCCGACAACCATCAGAAATATAAGGAAACCTGTCCATTGATTGGAGCGGAAGGCG
>JAUIJX010000107.1 GCA_030430795.1 Alphaproteobacteria bacterium
CGTCAATACCGATCTGACCGCGCTTAGTCTGACCGCCGGTGGCGTGAGTTTTGCCTCCGACCTGTTGATCACGCAGGTGGGCAAGTCGATGATGGGGCTGAACAAGACTACGGCGTATGAATATATTCAGAACCTCAAAGCACTGCAACGCGATGGTTATGCTATTTCACCGGAGCAGGTGATGGGCGTATTCGCTCTGCATGACAAGGGGTTGGCCGGAAGAATTGAACAACAGTTCGGCGTACCGTATGACGAGTTGCCGAAACAAACGCAGTCAATGATTACGATAGAGTTCGGCGAACGTTTCCATGTGCTGGAGCTGGCCGACAAGATAAACAATGACCGTATACTGCTCAATGAGCTGGCCTATGCCGCCGAGGGTAAACAATCCGGTGTGCCGGAACAGGACCCGTCGCTGCGCAAACGCCGCTCCGTCATTCTGGATCGCTTCCTGACCACGGAAGAAGAAAAGGGTGAAGAACTGGAAGGGCCGGAACAGCACGTCCATATCGTGCAGGGGGATAAGGCTGCCGCACCCATCAAAACCGGTAGGCGCGGTGAGGACATGCATGCCGTCGGTCCGCATACGCAGAAATATCTGGCTGAGCGCGTCGGTAGAAAACAGGAAACACCTGCGCCGAAGGCCGACAGTCAGGTGGAACGCCTGCAACAACAGGCCGATATGGAATCCACAACACCGGCGCGCTAGCGCATTTTCACGTAACTACCGGGCGCGTTTTCAATCGCTTTGAGTTTGCCTTTTCCGGGAACAGGCGCTTTGATCTGCTCAGCATTGAAACCCTGCTGCCATGTATGCCAGTGCGGCCACCATGACCCGGCATGCTCAGAGGCTTTGGCTTGCCAGTCGGATGGGTTGGCGGGCAGTTTTTTGGTTTTCCCGTCAAATACCCAATGGCAGTATTTATGCTTAGCTGGTGGGTTGATCACCCCGGCGATGTGGCCGGACGCGGCCAGCGTGAATGTCACCGGCCCGCCATAGAGCGAGGTGGCGGCATAGGTGGACTGCCACGGCGCGATATGGTCTTCCCGGCAGGCGAGGATATAAGACGGAGTCTTGATCTTCCCGAGATCGATCGGCACCCCGCAAATGCTGATGCCGCCCGGCTCACGCAGTTTATTATCGAGATACATATTGCGCATGTAGAAACTATGCATGGCGGCAGGCATACGCGTGGAATCGGAGTTCCAGTACAGCAGGTCGAACGGGAACGGGTCTTTCCCCAGCAGGTAATTATTGATGACAAACGACCAGATCAGGTCATTCGCGCGCAGCATGTTGAAGGTGTTGGCCATCTCGGTTTCCGCCAGATAACCCTTTGTGCTCATCTTGCGATCCAGCGCGTCCAGCTGCTCCTCATCGACAAATACCCCGAGCTCACCCGGATCGGCGAAGTCGATCATGGTGGTCAGATAGGTGCAGGACGTAATGCGGCTCGCCTGCTTGGTGGCGGCCAGATAAGCCTGTGTAATCGCCAGCAGCGTTCCGCCCAGACAATACCCCACGGCGGAGACATGCTTGCTGCCGGTGGCCTTTTCAATGGCATCGAGCGCCGCCAGCGTGCCTTCGGTCAGGTAATCATCGAACGTCTTCTCGCGCTGCTTCTCATCCGGGTTAACCCAGGAAATGCAGAATACCGTATAGCCCTGATCCACCAGCCAGCGCACCAGTGAATTCTTCTCCTGCAAATCGAGAATGTAGTATTTGTTGATCCATGCCGGAATCAGTAGCACCGGCACCGCGTAAGCTTCCTTGGTGGTAGGCGTATACTGAATCAGCTGCATCAAATCATTCTGGAACACCACCTTGCCCGGCGTCGTCGCAATGTTTTTACCCAGCTCGAACGCGTCTTCGTCGGTCATGCGGATACGCAGCTTGCCGCCACCGCGTTGAATGTCTTCCCGCATGTTACGCAGCCCGCGCACCAGATTCTCACCGTTGGAATCGAGCGTCATGCGCAACACTTCCGGGTTGGTTATCATGAAGTTGCTGGGCGCAATTGCATCGACATATTGCCGCGTATAGAAATCGAGCTTCTTCGCCAGTTCCGGGTTATCGTTCCCGGCTTCATGCATGGTATCCTGTAGCCAGCTGGCGCTAATCAGGTAGGATTGCTTGATGAAATTGAAAATGGCGCTTTCCTGCCAGGAATCATCCTGAAAGCGGCGATCACCCCGCTCAGCTGCAGAGCCTTCCGGCAGCGGTGTGCCAAGAAAACGCTGCGTCGATTGCTGCCATAAATTCAGGTAATTCTGCCACAGCCCGTACTGCATCTCGAGCATGCGCTTGGGATCGGACATCAGTGCCGCAATCCCTTCCATAAAGATCTGGCTGATCTGCAACAAATCGTCCTGCTGGTGCAATCCATCCTCATGCATGGGAGACTGCATCAACTCCTGCACGATCTGCTGCCACTCCTGTGCGGCGATTGCCATGTTATTGGCAAACGTGACCGGATCTTTCATTGGAGAGTCCATAATCTTTTCTGCGGCGCCCATTGCTTTGACTATCGTTCAACTGTTGCACAACTGTTCTGCGCTGGTTCTATACATCCAAACAGCCGCTGCTGCAAAGTTTTTCTCTTGGAAATCCACTGGACAAACGGTCGCAGCAGCGTTAAACCAAAATGATAGTATCAGGAAGGCAGCCGACATGAAAAGACAGCCGTATTATTACGCAATGACCGCATTACTCACCGGGACAGCACTGGCACTGGCCGGGTGTAACGTATGGAAAGAGCCGCCACCGCGCTACAATACGGTGACCGGGCAGAAGCGTGCGCCGATCCTGAATCCGGGCGGAAAAGGGCCGTCTGACCTGTCGATGAATGCCGCGATGCATGCGTCGCAGCCGGGCGCCAACGCACCGCTGCCGCCGCATGCAAGCGCTACGATGCCGAAGCAGGAAATGACCCCGTATGACATGGCGGAGCAAGAAGACGGCATGCATAATTTGTATGGTGTAATGGGCGGTGATGAGTCGTCTGAGTCTGTGGCTGCGCATCAGGCGATGCAGCGTAAAGCGCCGCTGATGCAAAAGCAGGAAGCCATGATGATGGAAGCGCCGGAAGCAACGGTGGAAATGGCCGCGCCGGTAGAGCCGATGCGTGAACCAATGATGCCTGCGATGGAGATGGCTGCACCGACAGAACCGCCGATGCAACCGCTGCCGGAGCCGCAGATGAAAGCGGATATGCCTGATCCGGAAATGGCGGAGCAGGAAAAGATGGCCTCCGAATGGCGCCCGGTATCTCCGGAGCCGATGCCGGAACAGCCGGACGAATACCCGCAGCTGGCGGCGACCCCGCCTGCGCCGGAAGGCACGGCGGAGCGCATGCAGGCCGCGCGCATGGAAATGGAACAAATGCATCAGGAAAGCATGCAGGCTGCGATGCACAAGCAAACGGTGGAAACCGAAGCCATGCAGGAAATGGATCACTACACGGCAGCGAAAAAGGCCATGCAGCATGAGCAGTCAGACATGATGTCGAGCGATGAGATCGATGATATGTTTGCAGGCAGCCAGCCGATGCCGGAACCGGTAGAATGGCAGCCGACCGATATGGCGCCGCCGCCTGCGGCCTATGAGCCTTCAGCACCGGAAGCAGACGAATGGCAGGCAGTCGGCGAGGAAATGCCGGCACCGCCACAACCGGAAATGCAGGCCTATGCCCCACCGCCACCGGCACAGCCGGCATGGCAGCCGGAGCCCGTAATGGCGCCCCCGGCACAGGTGATGCAGGAAGTCCCGGCCGATATGGTGGCCACGCGCCCGGCGATGGAGCCGATCCAGCTGGTGCCGCCAAGCAGCATCCGTCAGCCAAGAACCCTGCCGGATTCGCGTTACGCCGCCCGTCGTGAGGCGGAGCGCCTGCGTCGTTTCCAGTAAGGCAACACCATGAGCTCCGACGAATTTTACCGTATCAAGCGGTTGCCTCCCTATGTGTTCGCCGAGGTGAACGCCAACAAGGCGCGCCTGCGCGCTGCCGGTCGCGATATCATTGATCTCGGCATGGGCAACCCCGACAGCCCGACCCCGCCACATATCGTGGAAAAGCTCAAAGAAGTGGTGATGGACCCCAAAACTCACCGCTATTCCATGTCACGCGGCATTCCCGGCCTGCGCAAGGCATTGTGCAATTACTACCAGCGCCGCTTCGACGTGGGGCTGGACCCGGAACGCGAAGCGATTGTGACGCTCGGCTCCAAGGAGGGGCTGGCCAACCTGCTGCAGGCGATCACCGCACCGGGCGATGTGGTGATGGTGCCGAATCCAAGCTACCCGATTCATCCGTTCGGCTCGATCATTGCGGGGGCGTCCGTTTGGCATATCCAGCGCGCGCCGGACGATGAATTCATTCAGGATGTCAAACGCGCCATCCAGCACTGTGTGCCGAAACCGACGGCGCTGATTCTCAATTATCCCTGCAACCCGACCACCACCGTGGTGCCGCTGCAATTCTACGAAGAGATTGTTGACCTCTGCCGCCATCACGGCATCTGGGTGATTTCCGATCTGGCCTATTGCGAACTCTATTTCGATGGCAACCCGCCGCCGTCCATCCTGCAGGCGAAGGGCGCGATGGATATCGCCGTGGAATTCACCACCATGAGTAAGACCTATTCGATGGCGGGCTGGCGGATCGGTTTCGCTGCCGGGAACCAGACCCTGATTTCCGCACTGACTCGCATGAAATCCTATCTGGATTACGGAGCGTTTACGCCGGTGCAGGTGGCTGCCACCGCCGCGCTTAATGGCCCGCAGGATTGCGTGGACGACATCCGCGAGCTGTATAAACAGCGCCGCGATGTGCTGGTGGAAGGCCTGTGCGCCGCCGGGTGGGAGGTGCCGTCCCCGACCGCCAGTATGTTCGTCTGGGCGCCATTGCCGGAGGCCTATAAGGACGCCGGATCACTGGCATTCAGCAAATTATTGCTGGAAAGAGCCGAAGTCGCGGTCGCACCGGGCGTCGGTTTCGGGGAGTTTGGCGATGGCCATGTCCGCATCGGGCTGGTGGAAAACCGCCAGCGTTTGCGTCAGGCAGTGCGCAATATCAAGCAGTTCCTCGCCGAAGACCCGGAAAAATTACTCAAATCCGCCTAACGCCTAATAGGTTGAGCTTTCGCCTGTGACATGCTAAAGCATGCCGCATGACAACGGATACATTACGCATAGGCATTGCCGGGCTGGGAACGGTCGGCGGCGGTGTCGTGAAGATTCTGCAGAGTAACGCCGACCTCATCACTGCCCGCAGCGGCAGGAAGATCGAGGTGGTGGCGGTCTCCGCACGGGATAAATCACGTGATCGCGGGTTCAGCACCGACGGGCTGCGCTGGTTCGACGACGCGCGCGATCTGGCGGCGGATAGCGAGATCGACGTGGTACTGGAAATGATCGGCGGCTCGGAAGGCATTGCCAGAGATGTCTGCGAGAAAGCACTCAGCACCGGTAAACATGTGGTGACAGCCAACAAAGCGCTGATTGCCCATCACGGCAAGGCGCTGGCGGCGCTGGCAGCCGGAAACAACCTGACGCTGGCTTTCGAAGCGGCAGTGGCAGGCGGCATCCCGGTGATCAAAACCCTGCGCGAGGGCATGGCGGCCAACCGCTTTTTCCATATCAGCGGGATTCTGAACGGCACCTGCAACTACATCCTCACGACGATGGAAAAGACCGGGCAGGATTTCGCCGACGTGCTGAAGGAAGCGCAGGAGAAGGGCTATGCCGAGGCTGATCCGACCTTCGATGTCGACGGCATCGATACCGCGCATAAACTGGCCATCATGGCCGGGCTGGCCTTTGGCCATGCACCGAATATGGACGAGCTGCCGGTCGAAGGCATCCGCAGCATCACCTTCGATGATATCCGCTACGCCAACGAACTGGGCTACCGCATCAAGCTGCTCGGCGTCACCCGTATGGCCGACGGCCATGTGCAGCAGGCGGTCTATCCGTGCATGGTGGCGAAGGAATCGCCGCTCGGCTCGGTCGATGACGCCTTTAATGCCGTACAGCTGGAAGGCGATTTTGTCGGGCGTATCTTCCTGGAAGGCGCCGGTGCCGGGGAAGGCCCGACGGCATCCTCCGTGGTGGCCGATCTG
>JAUIJX010000108.1 GCA_030430795.1 Alphaproteobacteria bacterium
ATAATCGGCTCGTTCGGATCGTCGATCACGACATCATCGCCGCCTTCCGTTCCATCGGTTCCGCCAGTTCCGCCGGTTGTACCGTCACCGATAGGCCCGGCAGTATTACCATTCGTATTCACGACAGGAGGCAGCGGATCAGAACCCGACGTATTGTCCGGGAACTTTTGACCAGTCGCCTGCTCAAAACTATTTTCACGAATGCCGTCATTACTGGTCTGCCCGGCAACGTCACTGGCCAGATTGCCGGTATTGGCACCCTGATCGCCACCGAAACCGGTGCCGCCTAACTCATTCTCACCGGTAGGATCGATACCACCGAAGCCGCCGTCATCGCCCTCTGCACCGGCAAAATTATCGAAGGACGCACCATCACCGTCACCGGCAGGCGCATTACCCGTATCGCCACCAAACGCCGATTGCTGACGTCCGGCAGGCGGATTGTTATTGAACGCACCGTCACCGGCACCACCACCTTGCGTATTCGGCTCCGGCTGTTTGTTATCCGTACCGAGATTCATATCGCCCACGTCGTTCTTACTTGGAGGTGTCGGCGCACCGGCACCACCACGAATCGATTTGAATTGGCCGAGGCGTTGATTCACCTGCGCCTGTGGCATCGGCTGCGGCGCACCGCCTGCCGTACCGAGACTCAGCCCTTGCCCGAACTGGGTCAGGCTCACAGCCGGACCGTTACCGCTCTGCATGGTCATCTCTTTACCATAGACAAAAATAGCGTCGGTTTTCCCGCCGCCACTGATATGCGTATCGGCGATACCGCCGCGAATCCCGATCGTCGCCACCGGCGTTTTAATCGTCACCGGCTTCTTCTTACTCAGCGCACCACCGACAAAACGGAACGCGCCTTTCAAACCACTCACTGCCATGGTGCCGCTTGCCGTCTCGGGGTTATAGACGTATGCATCCACCACCAGATTAGACCCTGGGTTAATCGTCAATGTCGAGCGGTCAATAAAGATCAATTGTGCTTCACCCGCCCCATCACTGATCACCTGATCGTTGAGATAAATCGGATCGCCGACTTTCAGCTCGCGTTTGTTCCCGGCTTCATCCGTTGCCGTAACATTGGTGTTGACGGCACCGACCACGCCGATTTTTTCGAGCGCCATCGCTGCCGATGATGCCACCATCAGCGATAGACAGGTCAGACCTAAAGTGATTTGACGAATTACCATGTGCTTGCCCCCTTACATTCTTGCCAGATACTGATCCGCTCGGCGGTCAAGTTCCGGTGTCACATCTTTGTGATTCTTAACTTCCATGAGATATTCCTTAGAAATGGCGTGCGAATTCAAAAGAAAATACAGCACTCCCACTTCCAGCCTTACTTCCACGAGGTCCGGATTAAACATCAACAGACGCTCGAGCGGTGGAATGGCAGCTTCATAATCTCCCAGTTCCACCGCCAGCTTGGCGTATTTTTTTGTCAGCGCGATATCCGTTGGGTCTTCCAACATCTGATCAAACGTCATTTCAAACTCTTTTTGCAACGTCGCGCGATCCGTTGCGTAGGCATTGACGTCAGCTACCGCCAGCCCCACAGCCAGTACAGCGGCCATCAGGCCCAACTTCAGATTACATACTCGTTCTATGCTAGACATATTCCCGTTTCCTGTTCAAAATAAGGGGGTGTTGACGTTAACCCCACCGCCACTACGTTAACTAATTTACGATAGCGGGGTTAACAATGTGTTAAAAATTGACAGATAAACTGAGAGACAGAGACATCTATGGAAATTATGCCCAATAAAAATTTTGCCATGCGTGAAATCATCTTCCGGGAAGGTGATGCCCCAGATGGCGTGTATTACATATGCAGCGGCAGAGTAGAAGTCTCCCGAAACATCTCCGGCGAGGAAACCGTGATCGCCGAATTAGAGGAAGGCGACGTCTTTGGCGAAATGGCCGTAGTCGATGATCGTCCGCGCGCCGGCACCGTGATTGCCAGTGAAGATCTGTGGGTTCACCACTTCACGGTAGAAACCTTCAAACGCAAAATGGAAAGCATGGATAAAATCCTGAGCGGTGTGTTCCTGTCACTGGTGCTCAACATCCGCAACATGAACTATCAACACGACGAACTGCAGGAACATGTCCGGCATCTACAAAAGGAATTGCTGGAGTTAAAGAGCGCTAGCTCTTCGCATGGAGAGTAAGGCCTTTGCGCTCCAACAGGTGAAGCGTCAGCCCTTCCCGCGCCACAATCGTATTCTCACGCATGAATTCCGCCTGCTTGGCACGCACATCCAGTGCCTCGTCATTCATGCCTGGGTCGTGGTGAAACAGCACCACCTGATCCACTCCGGCATCATTGCCAAGACGAATCGCATGCTGCCAGGTCGAATGCCCCCATCCGCGGAAACGCTCAAAGTCGTGATCGTCAAACGTGCTGTCATAGATAAACACATCCGTCCCGCGAATGAAATCGACCAACGCCTTATCGGAGGTGTCGTCGCGATGCTCGACATCGGTGACATAGCACACCGACTTGCCGTCGCAATTCACACGATACGCCGTCGCACGATCCGGATGATTCAATGGCAGGGTGCGAATCTCAATTCCCGCCTCGTCGAATTTCGGATGCGAGATATATTCCCCCGCAATGAAATCATGAAACCGAATCTGCGCTTTTAAATCTTCCAGCGTCAGCGGAAACAATGGCGGTTGCATCAGCGTGCGCACCACAGATTCAATTTTCCCATTCGGGCTGAGATGCCCCGCCCAGATATCCACCTGATAGTCAGGGTCATAAATGCCGCTGAAAAACGGCAGCCCCATAATATGGTCGATATGCGTATGGCTGAAAAGAATATCAATGTCTTTATGCACCAGATGCTCACCCAGCGGGTATATCCCCGTCCCGGCATCAAAAATCAGCGTTCTGCCCCCACAATCCACCTGCACACACGAGGTGTTACCACCGAACACCGCGTTATCTCCGCCGGGTGTTGGCACGGTTCCGCGAACGCCCCAGAATGTTACATCAAAAACTGACACGATGTTTTCCTAACTTCTGGTTGCACAAGCTATTAGGTATGACGCAAAAAGATTTATCTTTCCTTAATCAAACAATAACAAAGCCTTAACCCGTCCTTGTATTCGCCAAAAACCGCTGTATGCTCAGTCGCATGAATGCTGTGTCACTTGAAATTCTGATGCATGAGGCGCAAAACGGTAACCGCAAGGCCTACCATGAAGTGCTCGAACAATCCGCGCGGCTGGCACGCGCTTTCATCTCCAAACGCATCCAGAACCCGCAGGACAGTGAAGACATTGTGCAGGAAGTGCTGGTCGCCATCCATAAGGCACGGCATACCTATCACAGCGACCGCCCCTACAAACCGTGGCTGTTCGCTCTGACGCAATATAAGCTCAACGATTTTCTGCGTCGCTGTTACCGCCGCTCCGACCGTGAGCAACAAGGCGAAGAGGTAATCGCAAATATCGCCGATGACAGTGTAACTTTTGGTGACCGTATCGGCGAACAACTGGACGAAGCGTTGGAAGAATTGAGTGATAAGCAGCGTGAAATTTTGACCAAGGCGAAGATAGAAGGCTACAGTTCACGCGAGGTAGCCGAGCAGATGAACATGACGGAATCGGCAGTAAAAGTGGCGATCCATCGCAGTATGAAACAATTGAAGAAGAAGTTTGAAGATTCGGAATGAACACGGATGAATTGATAGATAGCCTGACGGAGCAACCCGCTTCGGCCAAGAAGACACCTAAACCGATGATGGCACTGTTCACCGGCACCCTCTCGATTACCGTCTACATTCTCCTGTTCCTGATCATCATCGGCCCACGTGAAGATCTGGCAAGCCGCATGACCGACCCGCTCTTCACCGCTGAAATACTCACGTCGATCCTGTGCATCGCCATATGCGTGGTCAGCATCAGCATGCACGGCTACCCCGACCTCTCCGTCAAGAGGTGGGTAAAATACCTGCCATACGCTACCTTCGCCGCGTTTGCGCTGGTGCTGGTCGTGGAATTACTCACCCAGCCGACCGGCAACACCGATTACACCTACGGCATGCAATGTGCGATGGAAATGTGCCTGTTCGGACTGATACCGCCGGTGCTGTTCAGCCTGATCCTGATGCATGGGATTTTCATTGAGGCACGTCACGCCTCCCTGACCACCGCCATTCTTGCCGGGGTCACGTCATATCTGGTGCTGCGGTTGCTGGAGCCGGTCGATAACATGCTGCATTACCTCTACTGGCACATCATTCCGCTAGTGCTGGTGATCGGCGTCACCACCCTGCTCAGCAACCTCTACCATAAACGTCGGAAGATATAATTAGCGCAATTCGCCGCCCTGTTTGGCAGCGGCGTCAATAATGGCATCGCTGACCACGGTGATGTCTTCCTCGCTGAGTGTACGGTCATCCGCCTGCAGCGTCACCGAAATCGCCAGTGACTTCTTGCCCTCCGGCACACCTTTCCCGGCATAAACGTCAAACAATGTCACATCGCGCACCAGCTTCTTCTCCGCCCCTTTGACGGCAGACAGCAGCGCGTCAGCCGGCACGGAATCATCCACCACGAAGGCAAAATCACGGCGCGTCGCCTGATACTCGGACAACATCAGCGCTTCTGCCGATGCTTTGGCCTTGCGCACCGGAATCGCATCCAGCATCACCTCAAAGGCAAACACGTCTTTATCGATATCGAATGCCCGCAGAATCGCCGGATGCACCGCCCCGAAATAGCCGAGTACATTTTTCGGCCCCAGGCACAAACAGCCTGACTTACCAGGGTGATACCAGCCCGGCACTGCCGTATTGACCTGCACCCGTGTCGTCAGCCCGCATGCCGCCAGCACTTGCTCGGCATCGGCTTTGACATCATACGTGTCCATCGCGCGCGGCTTGCCGCTCCAATGCGCCGGCTGATGCCCCAGACGCACCCCGGCCACCATCAGCGGTTGTTGATCGGCCTTCACCCCGTGGAACACGGTGCCGACTTCGAACAATCCGGCATCCGCCGCTGCGCGCCCCATGTTGCGCCCCAGTGCCGCCAGCAACCCGGCGATCAATGACGGACGCAGCGTATCCATTTCCGAACTGATCGGGTTAATCACCGTCACTGTCTCATGATCGGCCGCAAACCGCGCCGCCTGCTTATCGTCGATGAAGGCGAAATGATAGGTTTCATCCATCCCGCGCGACACCAGCGCACGACGCACCGTACCCAGACGGGCACTGCGTTCATCCTCCGTCACTGCCACAGGTGGAAGTGATGCTTCAGGGATCACATCGTAGCGTTTGATTCGTAAGATTTCTTCGACAATATCAGCCGCCTGCTCCATATCCGGTCGCCAGCTAGGATTGCGCACCACCCACTGCTTGCCATCGGCTTTTACGGTGAATCCGAGCGAAGACAGGATGTCTTTGCACTCTTTTTCCGGCAACTCAACCCCACCTAGCGTCGTAAGCACCTGAGAGTTAAAGGAAATATCGCGCACCAGATTCGGTGCTTTTCCGACAGAAACCAGCTCGCTGGCCTCGCCGCCACAGAATTCGAGGATCAAATTAGTAGCTATTTCAGCTCCTTTAGCTACAAATTCCGGGTCCACCGTGCGCTCAAAACGGTAGCGCGCATCGGAATCGATATTCAACGCCCGCCCGGTCTTCGCCACCGCCAGCGGCTCAAACCATGCCGCCTCTAAAAAGACATCGGTCGTGCTCTCTGTGCAGCCGCTTTCTTCACCGCCGACCACACCACCCAGCCCGTGAAACGTGTCTTTCTCGTCGGAAATCGTGCATAACCCGTCCGGTAATTCGTAATGTTTGTCATTCAGCGCATCGAACGCCTCACCCTTGCGTGACGTGCGCACCACGATATCGCCCTGCAGCTTAGCAGCATCGTAGACATGCAGCGGGCGGCCATAGACCACCGTCATATAGTTGGTCACATCCACCAGCGCTGAAATCGGCCGCAAGCCTATGGATGTTAAGCGTTTTTTGAGCCAGTCCGGGCTGTCGCCATTCGTCACGCCCGAAATCCGCCGCCCGACGAACAACTTACAATCCTCGGTTTTCAGCTGAATCGTGCGCCCGGCATCGCCCTGCCCC
>JAUIJX010000001.1 GCA_030430795.1 Alphaproteobacteria bacterium
TACGAAATTATCCGCAACAATCCGGGACTGACCAAGGAGATCCGGGCCGAGGCGATGGAGCGCTTCGGATGCAGCAAGAGTCGATTCGAGACCGCACTCAAGGAATTGCAGATCACCCTTAACATCGCCCGCAGCAACGATCCCGAGGAGACCAACGACCGCTGGCTGCCCTGGGCCGAGTTGTATCCGGATTTCGGATAAGGCCACACCCTTCCCAGCCGGTCCGTCGAACATTCAGCAGTGGCAACCACGGCAGGTTTGCGCCGCATCGTTTATGGCATTGACGATGTTGGCGTTGAGGCGTTCGCGCTCCTCAAAGGATTCATCGAGGGTCAGTTTACCGATTTCCGAACGCATGGTGGTTTGTGCCAGCTGCGTGACGGCGTAGACCGGGTCGCTTACCCCATACGATGCCTGAATCGGGTCAACGATACGCACGTAAATGACGCCGTCCATCACCAGTGTTACGTTGTCACGCGTGATGGCGGTTTGTTCCTGTACGTCATAAGCGTATTCCTTGAGAGAATGCTTGTAGGCGATGTTCTCGATAAACGGAATCAAGATGTTGAGACCCGGCTCTAGTTTACGGTCGAATTTCCCCAGTTTTTCAACGATCCATGCCGATTGTTGCGGCACGATTTTGACGCCTTTCCAGACGATGAGGACGAAGACAAATGCAACGACGAGAAAAAAGAAATTCATGAAACGCTCCTGTTCACGATGTCGGTGGTTTGAGATAGAGCATGGTGCCTTTAACCGCAGTGACCTCTGCCGTTGCGCCATCCTCCAGCATGTCTACGCCAGCATCATCCGCCAGTTTCGCTGACATGGTGGTGCCGGACCATTTGGCTTTGCCGGCGACACCTTTTTTCAGACCTCCACCGGTGACGGTGGCCGTGGTGCCGATCATGTTGTTGAACTGATCTTCCGCGGATGGGTTGAGCCGCCAGCGTTTCATCGGTTTCCATAACGTAATGGCAGTGAGGACGGTCATGCCGAACCACAAGGTGAATTGCAGCACGTGATCACTGTATTCAATGATGTCCGCCTGAATTAATCCGCCGACGATGATGGCCGCCAGTCCGGCAAATACCAGCCCAATGCCGGGAATACCGAATGCTTCCAGTGCCATGAATACGGCACCGCCAATCAGCCAGAGATAGGGTTCAGACAGAGGCATGGGCATGCTCCTTCAGTGATTGTGCCCGTGATTATGACGCAATCAGGAGCAAAGGAAAGTAAAAATTATTCTGCTGCTTCAGCTGCCGGTTCTTCCGCCGGTGGCGGAGGATTCGGGATCGGCTTGTTGCTGCCCAGTGAGTTGAGATACACGAGAAGTGCTGCGCGATCTTCCGGTTTCTTCATGCCCGCGTAGGCCATTTTGGTGCCGGGAACATATTTCTTCGGCTTAGTGAAAAATTCAGACAGTTCCTGAAAACCCCATGATCCACCTTTTTCCTGCAAAGCAGAGGAGTAAGTAAAGTCGCCGCTGTGTGCTTTATTGGCGCCGACAATACCCCACAGATTCGGACCGACTTTGTGCGCGCCGCCTTTTTCAAAACTATGGCAGGTGGCACATGCCTTGGTGAGCTTTTCGCCCTGCGCCGCATCCGCTGAGGCAAGGTAAATGGCAATGTCCACCGGCCCTTCTTCTTTTGCAGTGCCGCCAGTTTCACTGGCTTCGGCGACCGCGATAGAATAACCACGCGTTTCAATATCTATTTCCGGATGATAGAGCACGCCGGCGACTTTGCTGATAACGATAGCTGTTAAGCCTGCAAGCAGTACGGCTCCGGCGATTTTGTTCAACTCAAAACTGTCTACATTGGCAAGCGCTTTGAATGGCGCAGTAAGAATGGAACCAATTAATTGGAACAAATCCTTAATCATAGCTCTCTCACGTTTCTCAACAAATGGTGGTTGATTAAATTTGCCTATAGCTATAATGGCGTGATTGTATCGATGCAATTAGTAATTGAATGTAAGCCAGCCGGAAGTGCCGTTATCATGCAACCTGTGATTATCATACCAGCCAGACGAGCTTCTACGCGCCTCCCTGATAAACCATTGGCAGACATTGCCGGAAAGCCCATGATCGTGCATGTGTATGAGCGCGCGGAGGCGTCCGGTGAGGGGCCGGTTTGGGTGGCGACTGATGATCGGGAGATTGCCGACGTAGTGGAAGCGGCAGGCGGCAAAGCGGTGATGACCGATGCCACGCATCCTTCCGGCTCCGACCGTATCTGGCAGGCACTCGGCAGTATCGACGGCGATGGGAAGTACGACACGGTGATCAATGTGCAGGGCGATGTGCCGACGATTGAGCCGGAGTTGCTCACGGTGGTGGCCGAGCCGTTGAAGCAGGCGCATGTGGATATCGCGACGCTGGCCTGCGAGATCGACAATGACGATGATAAAAGCAATCCGGCGATCGTGAAGCCGGTGATTGCCTGGCAGGATGACACTCATGGCAAGGCGCTTTATTTTTCGCGTGCCTGTATTCCCGGCGGGGAGGGGCCGCTGTTTCATCATATCGGCATCTATGCCTATCGGCGCAGCGCACTGGAGAAATTCGTATCCCTGCCGCCAAGCCCGCTGGAACTGCGCGAGAGGCTGGAACAATTGCGGGCGCTGGAAGCCGGAATGCATATTGACGTGGTGCGTGTGAATACAGTACCGCTAGGTGTCGATACCCCAGAGCAACTCGAACAGGCAAGGAGCCATTTTTCATGAAATACGAAGTGAATACCGAAGGAACCCAGTATGATGTCGTTGGCATAGGCAATGCCATTGTCGATGTGTTGGCACATGTCGAAGACGCATTTCTCGATACTGAGAAAATGACCAAGGGGGCGATGGGTCTGATCGATGAGGCGCGGATGCTTGACCTCTACCAAAAGATTGAGTCAGTGAAAGAATGTTCCGGTGGGTCAGTGGCCAACAGCATGGCAGCATTAGCGTCGCTCGGTGCACGCTCGGCTTATATGGGGCGGGTGCATGCGGATGAGTTCGGCCAGTTATTCGCCGATGACATGCATGCGTCCGGGGTAACGTTTAAAACCGAACCGGTGGCCAAAGGAAAGCCGACAGCCTGCTGTATTGTCTGTGTGACTCCGGATGCGGAACGAACAATGAATACGTATCTGGGCGCCTGTACCGAAATGGAGCCATCGGATGTTGATGAAACGGCCGTGTCCAAATCCGCGATTGTGTATGTCGAAGGCTATCTATGGGATCAACCGGCAGCGAAGGCGGCGATCCGCAAAGCGCTGTCGGCGGCAAAGATGGCAAACCGCACGGTGGCACTGTCACTTTCTGATACGTTCTGTGTGGATCGCCATCGTGCAGAATTCCGCCAGTTGCTGGAAAAAGACGTGGATGTGTTATTCGCCAATGAATTTGAGATTCTCAGCCTGTTTGAGACCGACAATATGAGCGAGGCGATTGAGCAGGTGTTGCCGCTGGTGGATGTCGGTGTGATTACCCGCAGCGAGCAGGGTGCGATTGTGACGCTGAAGGAAGAGGATTATTACGTGCCGGCCGATATCGTGAAGAATGTGGTGGATACGACCGGAGCGGGCGATCTGTTTGCTGCCGGCTTCCTCTATGGTTTGTCGCAAGGCTGGAGCGTGCAGGATTGTGCGAAACAAGGACACCATTGCGCCGGGCAGATCATTCAGCAAATCGGCGCGCGTGCCGAACAGCCGCTGCAAAAGCTGGTGGCCTGATGACCGCTTCTTCCTGGCAACGCCTCCCGTTTGCCGGGTATCTGCATCCAAAACTAATTGCAGTGCTGCTGCTGGGGTTTTCCAGCGGCCTGCCCATTTTGCTGATTGGCGGCACGATGGGGCTGTGGCTGTTTGAGGCCGGACTCGATATCAAAAATATCGGTATCTTTGGGCTGGTGTCGTTGCCGTATTCGTTCAATTTTGTGTGGGCGCCGATTATTGACCATGTGCGCATCCCGGTGCTGACGCGCTTGCTGGGGCGGCGGCGAAGCTGGATGCTGGTGTCGCAGATTGCGCTGGCCTGCATGCTGATGCTGATGGCCGGGCTGGATCCTGCCGGGGCGCCGATGATGGTGGCGTATGTCGCGGTGGCGGTGGCATTTTGTTCGGCGACGCAGGATGTGGTGATCGACGCGTTTCGTACCGAGTATCTGGCGAAGGAGCAATATGGCGAAGGTGCTGCGATGGCCGTGTATGGCTACCGTATCGGCATGTATATGGCAGGCGCCGGGGCACTGTTTATCGCCGAGCAGAGCAACTGGCATCTGGTTTATACCATCATGGCAGCGCTGATGGCGGTGGGAATGCTGACGGTGTTTTTTGTCTCCGAGCCACCACAGCCGGAAAACGCTGAAAAACCCGCAGGCGACGGCATCAAAGCATGGCTGGTGATGGCGATGGTGATGCCGTTTAAGGATTTCATGGCGCGGCATCATTTTGCCGTGCTGATTCTGGTGTTTATCGTGTTTTACAAAATGCCGGACGGGTTTATCGCGCTCTACACAAAAGTGTTTTTCCGTGACCTTGGGTTCGACAAAATGGAGATTGCCGAAATCGTCAGCACCTACGGCATGGTTGCGACGTTTGTCGGCATGTTTATCGGTGGCTGGTTGATTCACCGACTTGGTATTACGCGGTGCCTGTTTTATTTTTTGATCCTACAGATTTTCACCAATCTGGCGTTTGCCGTGTTCGGAATGATTGGGAAAAACCTTATCGTATTGATGGTGGTCAACAGTCTTGATTCGATGTCCGGCGGTATGATCGGCGCGGTGGCGGTGGCCTATATGATGAGCTTGTGCAATATCCAGTATACGGCGACACAATATGCATTGCTGTCATCACTGGTGGCGCTTTCCAGCAAGACCATCGCCAGCTATGGCGGCTATGTGGTGGAAGTATTTGGCTGGGAGGCGATGTTTGTTTTGTCCGCATTACTCGGATTGCCCGCGGTTGCGCTGCTGTTCGTGATGCAAAAAACCGGCACGCTGGCACCCGCAAAAACTTGATGTAATCTGTTGTTTCATTATAATAATTGTGTGATTCAATAAAATTAAGGTGCTGATGCCAGAAGGATTTCTGAAAGATTTCGATGTTGAACAGGATGAAGAGATTCTTGCCTATCGTCGGGAGCTATTTGGAAAAATCCCCCCTCAACTTCTCCCTTCTATTGAGAAAATTATTGCCGAGATGACGGATCAGCTGAATTTGCATCGCAAGCGTACGGATGCAGGTGCCGCCATTTCCACGGAACGCCAAATGCTGGATCAGCATGTTCAGCAAAGTGCTAAAAAGACACAAACGCCCAGTAAGTTGCAGCAAATGATGAAAAAAAAGAAGCCGGCGCCACCACTCAGTTCCAAAAAACTGCAAGAACAGTATGAAGATGATATACGTCAGATATTGTCGGAAGAGCCGTATAGTGAGGAGCAGATCATGCATCTGATGAAAGAAATCATGTTCCGGGCATTCAAGGATGCCGTGAAGCGTTCCGACCGCGCTCACTTTCTGATGCGGGAAAATTTCTGATGAGTGAAGATTTAGTTTTCCGTGAAGGTGAAGTGATTTTCCGGCAAGGCTATCCCAGCGATAACGCCTATATCATCAAATCCGGCAAGGTTGAGATTTTCAGCGAGCATCCCGATGGTAGTGAAGAGCGCATCATCGTGCTGGAAGAAGGTCAGATGTTCGGCGAATACGGGGTGCTGGACGACGCGCCGCGTTCGGCGTCGGCGCGGGCGGTGTCGTTAGTGCGCCTCCAAATCATGCCGTTGTAGTTTTTTATGCCCCTGCTCGGGACTGCTGTCCCTGCGCAATGGGCAAGGTTCAAGACTGGCTCGGTCTCCTGACCTCGCTTTGTTTCCTTGTTAGATTTCGCGTAAGGCGGACAGAGAAAAGCCTCTAGGGCCATTTGGCTTCGGGTGGCATGGACATCAGGATGGCTTCGGTGTTGCCGCCGGTCATCAGACCGAATTTGGTGCCGCGGTCGAACAGCAAATTGAATTCCACATAGCGGCCACGTTTAATTTTTTGTGCCTCGCGGTCTTCGTCCGTCCAGGGTTTGTCCATGCGCGCGCGCGCGATCTCCGGGTAAATGTCGTGAAAGGTGCGGCCGACATCCTGCGTGTAGGCGAAATCCGCTTCCCAGTCACCGGATGACAGGTAGTCGTAAAAGATGCCGCCGATGCCGCGCGGTTCGCCCCGGTGCGGCAGGAAAAAATAATCGTCGCACCATTTTTTGTATTTCTCGTAATAGCCCTCGCCGTGCTTGTCACAACAGATGCGGAAGGCTTCATGGAAACGGGACGCAGCGTCTTTATCCTCGAACATCGGTGTGAGGTCAGCGCCGCCACCAAACCAGAAGCGGCCGGAATCTTCACCCTCCAATCCGCCGTCGCCAACAACGATGAAGCGTGTGTTCATATGCACCGCCGGAACATGCGGATTGCTCATGTGAGCGACGAGCGAGATACCGCTGGCCCAGAAAGCCGGGCTCTTATCCGCGCCCGGGATTTCCTTGCGAAATTTATCGGAAAACTCACCGTGGACAGTGGAAATATTGACGCCGACTTTTTCAAAAAAGCGGCCACGCATGATGGACATCTCACCGCCACCACCCTGCTCACGATCCCAGTGTTTGCGCTCGAACGTGCCGGGCTCGCCTGTGTACATGTCGTATCCACCGGCGTCGCGTTCGAGTTTTTCAAAAGCGTCGCAGATGTCGTCGCGCAGATTGCGGAACCAGAAGGCTGCCGTTTCTTTGCGGCGCTCCATTTCATTTTCTTGTGGCGGTCCCAGTTTTTTTCCTAATCCAAGCATTGTTGTCTCCTCATTTCCGATACAGCGATGGCGGCGCTCATGGCAAGGTTCAGTGAGCGGAGCCCCTGTTTCATCGGGATCATGGCGCGGATATCCGCATCCCGATGCACTTCCTCCGGTGCTCCACTGCTCTCGCGGCCGAAACACAGCCAGTCATCCGTAGCGATGGTTATGTCATATATGGACGTGTCGCCGGATGTTGTCATCAGGATAATGCGTCCTCCTTGACGAGCGTCAAGAAATGCCTCCCACGATGCATGACGAGTGAGGGAGACGTGATCGATATAGTCCATACCGGCGCGGCGCACGCGTTTTTCATCCAGCGGAAAACCACACGGTTCAATGATGTGCAAGGGGGTATCCATGCAGGCGGCGAGTCGGAGAATCGCACCAAGATTTTGCGGAATATCGGGTTGATACAGTACGATGGGCATGGTTGTTTACGAATGATACGCAATGGCGTTGTGGTTGCATTAATGTGACAAAAACAGCCAATCACAACTTGCAATGAACAAGAGACTCTTATAAGAGATGCGCTGACAAACTTCATGCCATATCATGCGGGCATTATTGGTTCAATAAGACTAACATGCAAATGGATATTTCCTATGAGTAAACAGGCGACGGCGAATCCTGAAGATACCAATAGACGTGATTTTATCGTCCTGTCCGCAACGGCTATGGGCGGCCTCGGGGCTGTCGGAGCATTGTGGCCATTCGTTGATAGCATGAACCCTTCCGCCGACGTGTTGGCGCTAGCTTCCGTGGAAGTCGATCTCTCGCCGATTGCCGAAGGACAGGAAATTAAAGTGATGTGGCGCGGTAAACCGGTTTATATCCGTCACCGTACCAAAGCCGATATTGACGATGCGCGCAGCGTGGACGTCGCTGATCTGCCCGATCCACAACAAGATGCCGATCGCGTTATTGAGGGCCATGACCAATGGCTGGTGATGGTCGGTGTGTGTACCCATCTGGGCTGTGTGCCGCTGGGTGGTAAGAAGGGTGAATTCGGCGGCTGGTTCTGCCCGTGTCACGGATCGCATTACGATACATCGGGACGCATCCGCAAAGGCCCGGCACCGAAGAATCTGCTTGTGCCGGATTATAGTTTTATCGACGATACACGAATTAAAATAGGTTAGTTGTTAAGGAGTTTGCTGCATGGCATTGCATCACAAATCCCCGTATAAAGGCTGGGTAGGTTGGCTGGATAGCCGTCTGCCGATTATTTATGCAGCGGACAAGGTGGTTGGGCGGCAGCACCCGACGCCACGTAACCTGAATTACTGGTGGAGTTTCGGTTCCATCGCCGGGCTATGTCTGGTGATCCAGATTCTGACCGGGATTGTGCTGGTGATGCATTACACGCCACACGTCAGCATGGCGTTTGACAGTGTGGAACATATTATGCGCGATGTGAATTACGGGTGGCTGCTTCGCTATATTCACGCGGTCGGCGCGTCGATGTTCTTTATCGTTGTCTATATTCATATTTTCCGCGGATTGTATTACGGATCGTACAAAACACCGCGCGAAGTGCTGTGGTGGCTGGGGGTTATCATTCTCGTGCTGATGATGGCGACGGCGTTTATGGGATATGTGCTGCCGTGGGGACAAATGAGCTTCTGGGGTGCGACGGTGATTACCAACCTGTTCTCAGCCTTTCCGCTGATCGGTGAGCCGATCGTGACATGGTTGTGGGGTGGATTCTCGGTTGATAACCCGACGCTGAACCGCTTCTTCTCTCTGCATTATCTGATGCCGTTCCTGATTGTCGGTGTGGTGTGCCTGCATATTCTGGCGCTGAATGCATTTGGCTCTAATAACCCGCTGGGCATTGATACCAAAGGTCCGCAGGATGTGATTCCGTTCCATCCATATTATACGGTGAAAGATTTCGTCGGTTTCGGCGTGTTCTTCATGGTGTTCGCATGGTTCGTGTTCTTCGCGCCGAACTATCTCGGCCATCCGGATAACTATATTGAGGCGAATCCGATGGTGACGCCGGCGCATATTGTGCCGGAATGGTACTTCCTCCCGTTCTATGCGATCCTGCGTGCGATCCCGGACAAGCTGGGCGGCGTGCTGGCGATGTTCTCCGCTATTATCGTGCTGTTCTTCCTGCCGTGGCTGGATTCCTCCAAAGTACGTAGCGGGACGTTCCGCCCTATGTTTAAATGGTCGTTCTGGGTTTTCGGGATTGTGTGCATCGGGCTGGGGTATCTTGGCGGGAAACCGGCAGAGGGCGCTTATGTGATGTGGGCGCGTGTGCTGACAGCATACTACTTCCTGCATTTTCTGGTGATTCTGCCACTGATTGCCAAATATGAAAAACCACTGCCGCTGCCGAAGAGTATCGGTACGCCGGTGTTGAAGAAATAAAACGATGGAGACACGTTCAATGCGTATCCTGATTGCCGCACTACTGAGTTTAAGTCTTGCCACTCCTGTTTTTGCTGCTGGCGATAGTGAGCATCCGAAACAGATGCCGTGGTCGTTCGACGGTGTGTTCGGTACGTTTGACCGGCAGTCAGCCCAGCGCGGTCTGCAGGTCTACCGCGAAGTTTGCGCCGCATGCCATAGCCTGAATCGAGTGGCATTCCGCTCGCTGACCGGTATTGGTTTCAGCGCGGAAGAAGTAAAAGCGCTGGCTTCAGAATATTCCGTGATGGACGGGCCGGATGATGAGGGCGAAATGTTCGAGCGCGCCGGTAAACCATCTGATAAATTTGTGCCGCCATATCCGAACGAGAAAGCTGCACGTGCACTGAATAATGGTGCCTATCCTCCGGATCTCAGTCTGATTATCAAGGCGCGTCCGGATGGAGCAAATTATGTTTATTCTCTGCTGACCGGGTATGAAGACGCACCGGCTGACATGCAGATGAATGAAGGCATGAGCTATAATCCATATTTCTCAGGGCAGCAAATTGCCATGGCACCACCGCTGAGCGAAGGGGTGGTTTCATTTGAAGATGGCACGGAAGCGACTGTCGACCAGATGGCCAAAGATGTTGTGAATTTCCTGCAATGGGCGGCTGAGCCTGAAATGGAAATGCGCAAGAAGATGGGCGTGAAGGTGATGATCTTCCTGCTGGTGATGACGATATTGTTCTACCTGGCGAAGCAACGTATCTGGCGCAATCTGCACTAAACGCATGACAGTGCGCACTCCATCTTTTATGACGGAAAGATGGATACACTAACCCTGCTTCACACACTTCTGCTCGGACTCGTCGAGGGCGTGACCGAATTTCTGCCGGTGTCGTCCACCGGGCATCTGATTTTGCTGATCGATATACTGGGGTTTGAGGCACCGCCCGGCAAGGTGTTCGAGGTGGTGATCCAGCTCGGCGCGATTGCGGCGATCTGCTGGCTATACCGGGTGAAATTGTGGCAAGTGACCTGCGGGTTGCCGACAGATGCCAGTGCGCGCAAGTTTGTACTATTGCTGGTGGTAGCTTTTATTCCGGCAGGCATTGTCGGTGCGACGGCGCATGGCTACATCAAATCGGTGCTGTTTTCTCCGCTGGTGGTCTCGGCGATGCTGGTGGTCGGTGGGGTGGCGATTCTTCTGATTGAGAAATATAAACCGGCAGCGAAAACGCATGAAGTGGAATCGCTTAGCTACCGCCAAGCATTGTTGGTGGGATGCTTTCAGGCATTGGCTGTCATTCCGGGTACGTCGCGCTCCGGGGCGACGATTATGGGTGGGTTGCTGCTGGGGCTGGATCGCAAGCTGGCAGCAGAGTTCTCTTTCTTTCTGGCGATTCCGACGATGCTGGGGGCGACGGTTTATGACGTGTATAAGAATGCCGACATGATGACGACAGATGCGATGCAGGTGATTGCTATCGGGTTTGTGACCGCGTTTGTGGCAGCGTTGCTGTCAATCCGGCTGCTCATGGCGATTATCAGTACGCACGGGTTTGCACCGTTTGCCATTTACCGCATCGTGCTGGGCAGCGTTATGCTGTGGATGCTGCTGGCCTGAACCAGGATTTGAGCTCGGCCAGCGCAATGGTTCTGAGCAATATCAACACTCCGAAATAGACGAAACATCCAAGTATGACCAACGCTGCTAATGCAGCGATGCGTATGGGTAAACTGCCGTCGAAGAAGATGATGCCGTAACGATAGGCCTGATCAAGCGCCATCGCCATCAGGGCGGCGGCAATCACCAGTTTTGCGAGCATGATTTTATACGGTACGGGCAGGGACAGGCGGTCGCGACGCAACAGAGCAATACCTAGTAAAAGCGCATTGAGCCAGCCAGCGATGGAGGTGGCCATAGCCAGTCCGACATGCTGATAATATTGCATGAGGATGAGGTTCAAAATGAGATTGGTCAGCACACCGATGATGGCGATTTTGACCGGGGTTTTTGTGTCCTGAGCGGCGTAAAAACAGGCGGCGAAGATCTTCACCAGCAGGAAAGCAGGCAGCCCGATGGCATAGGCGATGAGGGCAGGGAAGGTGGCCAGACGGTCAGCGGTGGAGAACGCGCCATGCTCGAAAATGACGCGAATGACCGGATCGGCAATCACCATCAGTGCAAAAGCGGAAGGCAGGCCAAACAGCATAGTGAGAATGATACTGTGGTGCAGGCTGGTGTGAGCGGCCTCATTATCTCCGGCGCTGATTTGTTTGGAGAGTAATGGCAGGAGTGCGGTGGCGACAGCGATACCGATGACGCCCAGTGGTAGTTCGTAAATGCGATCAGCGTAATAAAGGAAGGAGACGGCGTTACCAAGGTGAGAGGCGAGGATAATGTCAATCAGCAGGTTGACCTGCGCGACACCGGCGCCGATGGCCGCCGGGCCAATGAGATAGAGCAACTTCTTGATGTCCGGGGTCATGCGCGGGCGCCGGAGGGTGGGCATCATACCTTCCTTGCGGCAGAACCAGACCAGCCAGACGAACTGGGTGATGCCTGCCAGCACGACACCATAAGCCAGCCCGTAGGCTGCGCCGGTATACGGGGCGATGCAGAGGATGCCGACGATCAGCGACAGGTTCAGCATAATCGGGGTGGCGGCAACGGCGGCGAATTTACCGAGGCTGTTCAGAATGCCGCTCAGCAAGCAGACCAGCGAGATAAACAGGATATACGGGAAGGTGATGCGGGTCAGAGCGACGGTGAGGTCGAACTTATCCGGGTCGTCAGCGAAGCCAGGGGCGAGCACCAGCATGATCCACGGCATCAGCAGAATAGCGACAACGGTCACAATAATCAGGATCATGATGAGATAGGCGTATGTTTCGGAGGCGAAATGTAGCGATGTTTTCCTGCCTTCGGTTTTTAGCATGCCCGCGAACATCGGCAGGAACGCAGAGTTGAAAGCCCCCTCCGCAAACAGGCGGCGCATGAAATTAGGTAATTTGAAGGCAATGAAGAAAGCATCCGTTTGGGCGCCGGCGCCGAGCACATAGGCGATCAACATATCGCGGACGAAACCGAAGACCCGGGAAAGGAGGGTCAGACTGCCGACAATGGCCGAAGAGGTAAATAGCGACATACGCCCCACGTGGTTTCGGTTTTTCGTGTATTTGTCGCGCCATTATGCGCATTTCGTTGACAGTTATACCGGGTGCAGGTATCTCGTACCAGAGGCGATTTTACTTATGGATGTGATGATATCGTTAGTTCAGGTGATTGGTGGGCTGGTCCTGCTGGTTGCCGGTGGTGAGTCGCTGGTACGCGGAGCGGTTGGTTTTGCCAATGCGCTAGGCGTTCCGGCGCTGGTGATCGGTCTGACGATCGTGTCCTTTGGGACATCGGCACCGGAAATGGTGATTAGCCTACAAGCCGTTCTTACAGGGCATCCTGATATTTCTCTCGGTAATATTATCGGTAGCAACATTGCCAATATCCTGCTGGTTCTGGGGGCGACGGCGATTGTCTATCCGATTGCGGTGGACGCCAAGCTGGTGAGGCGCGATACCCCGCTGATGCTGGGGGCGACCGTGCTGTTTATGTTCTTTTGTAACGGTGGCATGCTGGCGCGCTATGAGGCGACGATCTTTCTGATTATCATTGTACTGTATACGTTGCATATTTTCCGTTCCGTGAAGCGTGGCGATGAGGCCGAGCTGGCGGAAGAGCTGGAAGAGGGTACCAGTGTGGAGATGTCGATCTGGAAAGCGGGTATTTTTATCGGCACCGGGGCGTTATTACTGATTCTTGGTTCCGATGTGCTGGTGGATGGCTCGGTGACACTGGCGCGCACTATCGGTGTGCCGGAAGCGGTCATCGGGCTGACAATTCTGGCGGTTGGCTCGTCCGCGCCGGAAATGGTGACCTGTCTGGTGGCAGCGTATCGCAAGCATGCGGATATCGCACTCGGCAATATCGTCGGCAGTAACCTGTTCAATATTACAGTGATTGGCGGTACGGCAGCGATGGTGAAACCCATTCCGGTGGCCGATCAGTTTATTCAGACCGACAACTGGATTATGCTCGGTGTGACGATGGTGTTGATCTCGTTCATGCTGACCGGGCGTAAGATTACGCGGGCAGAAGGTGTGATTCTTTTCACGGGATATGTTGCCTACTCGGGCTGGCTGTACTATAACAGCCTCGCTTAAACATCGATAAAAAATAGTAGTATGCGATTTCCTATCCGTTTTTTCCCTGAGAATACGTCTTTTGGCTTCATGCGCTTCCGCTGGGTGGGGTTCGTGATTTCTTTTCTTTTGATTGCCGCATCGATCGGCCTGTTCGTAGAGAAAGGGCTGACGCTCGGGATTGATTTTACCGGCGGTGTGCTGATGGAGATTCGTGCCGAGGAGCCGGTAGAGCTGGCGCCGCTGCGTGAATTACTGGGAAGCGGTGAATTTGGTGAAGTGTCGCTGCAGCATTTCGGTGATGAACAGGAAGTGCTGATTCGTATTCAGGCGCAGGAAGAAGCCAGCCAAGCGGAGATCGTGCGTCTGGTGAAAGAGAAATTGAACGGAATGTTCGGTGAATCGCTGGATTACAGGAAAGTGGATTTTGTCGGACCGACCGTGGGCGAAGAACTGGTCTATTCGGCGTATTTATCGCTTGGCATCGCGTTTGTGGCGATCCTGCTTTATGTGTGGTTCCGGTTTGAATGGCAATTCGGGCTGGGGGCGATTATCGCATTGTTCCACGATTCCATCCTGATGGTGGGGTTTTATGTGTATAGCGGGTTCGACTTCGGGCTGACCTCGGTGGCGGCGATCCTGACGATTATCGGCTATTCGATTAACGACTCGGTGGTGATTTATGACCGTATCCGTGAGAATATGCGCAAATTTAAACAGATGGCGTTGCCGGAAATTCTCGACCGCAGTATTAATGAGACATTGTCGCGGACGATCCTGACTGCCGGGACCACGATTATGGCGGCGGCAGCGCTGGCACTGTTCGGCGGCGAGATCATCAAAGGATTCAGTGTGGCACTGTTGTTCGGCGTGGTGGCGGGGACATATTCTTCCATCTTTATCTCCGCGCCGGTGCTGCTCTATTTCAATGTCGATTCCCTTGGCGGGGAGTCACAGGCTGCTGCCGAAGCTTAATTTCCATGCAAATTATCCGTGATCTCGCTTCATTGCCGGCTGACGCCCGCAAAGCAGCGTTGGCGATCGGCAATTTCGACGGGTTGCATCAGGGACACCGGCAGGTGATCCGACACATGCTGGCGATGGCGAAGGAACATGAAGTGCCGTCGGCGGTGATGACGTTTGAGCCGCATCCGCGCATGTTTTTCGGGCGGCATGATACGCCGATCCGTATTGAGCCGTTTCATGTCAAAGCACGGCGGCTCAGGGCAATGCGGGTGGAATATCTGTTCGTGCAGCGGTTTACGGAAGCGTTTTCCCATCTGCATGCCAGCGATTTCGTGCAGCGGGTTCTGGTTGCGGAGCTGAATGTATCACATGTGGTGACGGGCGGGAATTTCGTCTTCGGTTATCAGCGCAGCGGCGACAGCGATTATCTGCATCGCTCCGCCGATGAGCACGGGTTCGGGTTTACGCCGGTGCAGCCGTTTATGGTGCATGGGGCGCCGTGTTCGTCCTCGCGTATCCGGCAGCATCTGGCCGGGGGCGGAATGGAAGAAGTGCGCATGCTGCTGGGGCGGCATTATGAAATGATCGGGCGCGTGGTGCCTGGCGATCAGCGTGGCCGGGAGCTTGGGTTCCCGACGGCGAATATTATTCCCGCCGGGTTGGTTGCGCCGGCATACGGCGTCTATGCCGTGCGATTTGCGGAGATGGCGGACGGGCAGATACGCGACGATGCCGTGTGGCATCCGGGGGTGGCGAATCTCGGTATCCGCCCGACCTTTGCCGGAGAGCAGCCACGGCTGGAGGTGCATGCGCTGGAGGCCAGCCCGGAGCTATATGGCAAGCGGCTCAGGGTGCAGTTTATTGCTTTTATTCGCCCGGAACAGGTGTTTGACGGGCCGGAACAATTGAAAGCGCAGATTGCGCAGGATGTGGAAACCGCGCGGGGGATGCTGACATGACAGAATGGCAACGGTTACGATTCCCGGTGGCAGTGGGGCTGCTGATGCTGATGGCGGATCAACTTAGCAAGTTATGGCTGGTGGATATGCTGCTGGCGCGCGGCGAGCCGGTGGATGTGCTGCCGTTTTTCCGGCTGGTGATGGTGTGGAACCGGGGCGTGAGCTTCGGGATGATGGGCGAGCATGATGCGCGCTGGATGCTGATTATCGGTACGACGCTGGTGGTGCTTGGGCTGTGTTTCTGGCTGTGGCGCGCACGTGATGCCTCGCTGTCACTGCCGCTTGGGTTGATTATCGGCGGGGCGATTGGGAATATCATCGACCGGGTGCATTACGGCGCCGTGGCTGATTTTTTCGATGTGTTTATCGGGTCGTATCACTGGCCGGCGTTTAACATTGCCGACAGCGCAGTGGTGATTGGTGTGCTGCTCTTGCTACTGCGCGAATGGAAACAACGAGGGGATGCTTGATTTTCCCGCTTTATGCACTAGATTAGGGCTATGTTTTACCGACGATTGATAATGGTTTTGATGATCGGGCTGGCAGTTTCGGCCTGTGAGACCAAAGACGTGAAAGATACGCTGGGGCTGAGTCGTACGGCGCCGGATGAATTTCGCGTGGTATCCCGCCCACCGCTGAGCGTGCCGAAAGAGTTTTATCTGACGCCACCTGTAGCCGGAGGGGAGCGCGGATTTGGGCAGTCTACCGAGACGCAGGCCAAGCAACTGGTGCTGGGTGAGAAAAACGGGGTGATGGAGCTGTCGCTGGAACGGCGTGAAGCATCGCTGGCGGAAACAGCGGCGCCGGTGGTCTCCAGTGCACCGGCGACATCGACCGGAGAAAGCCAGTTCCTGCAGCGTGCCGGAGCGGAAAAAGCCGACCCGCAAATTCGTGAGAAAATTTATCAGGAACGCGCCGCTTATGGCGAGGAAGAGCCGGGACTGATTGATCGTCTGCGCGGTGAAGGCAGCGGCGATCCGGTGGTGAATGCGCAGGAAGAAGCGCAGCGTATCATCACAAACAAAGAAGAAGGCAAGCCAGTGAATGCAGGCGATGTGCCGGTGATCGATCCGAAGCAGAAAAGTACGATCGAACGTATTTTCGAGTAGCCTGTGACCTTTTCTTTTATTCGTCCGTTTATGTGGTGTGTGTGCCTGTTTGTGCTGGCCTCACCAGCATGGGCAACCGAGGCGCTGAGGGTCTCCGAGTCTTCTCTCGAGAATGGACTGAAAATCGTGGTGGTGGAAGAACACCGCGCGCCAGTGGCCACGCATATGCTGTGGTTCCGTGTTGGTGCGGCGGATGAAGCTAAGGGTGTGTCCGGGGTGGCGCATTATCTGGAGCATATGTTCTTTAAAGGGACGTCAACAATTCCCGAGGAAATGTATCTCAAGACGATTGAAAAACGCGGTGGGCAGCATAATGCCTTTACCGGACAGGATTTCACCGCCTATTACATCACGGCGGCGAGTGAGCATCTGGAAGATATCATGCGCATTGAATCTGACCGGATGAAAAATCTCAGCCCGCCGGAAAACAGCTACCTGAAAGAGCTCGATGTGATTCTGGAAGAGCGCAGCGCGCGTATTGACAATCATCCGCAGGCGGTGCTGTCAGAAAAAATGACCAAATTGCTGTTCAATCAGCACCCCTACCATATCCCGATTATCGGCTGGCGCGATGAGATGGAGAAACTCAGCAAAGACGATGTGATGGGGTTTTATCGCCAGAATTACCATCCGGCTAATGGCGTGCTGGTGGTAGTCGGCGATGTGACAATGGATGAAGTGCGGTCGCTGGCCGAAGAATATTACGGTGACTGGGAAGCAAAAACACCGATCAAGCGGCCGTGGATACAGAGCGAACCCGAATGGCAAAGCGGGACGATTGAGCATCACGATCCGAATGTGAAGCAGGCGAACTGGATTCGCTATTATCCGACACCGGGACTGGTGCAGGGCGATACGTCGCAGGCGTTCCCGCTGATGTTGCTGGCCGATGTACTGGGTGAAGGCAAGGCAAGCGTGCTGTATCAGGAGTTGGTGCTGGAGCGCAAACTGGCAGTGGCGGCCTCAGCGTCTTACAGCCCGTTTCAGCTTGGGCCTTCCGTGTTTGCCGTTACGTTGGTGCCAGCGACGGGCGTAGAATTAGATGCGCTGGAAGAGGCGTATGACGAAGTGATGGCGCAATTTGTGGAGAACCCGATCGATGCCAAGACGCTGGAGCGTGTGGCGAACCGGATGAAGGCGGCGACGATTTTCTCCCGCGACGGGATTCAGGGACTGGCGTTTATTTTCGGCCAGCTGACGATGCTCGGCAAAGACAATCAATTTTTTGAAGCATGGCCGACAATGATCGGCGAGGTGACGCCGGAAGCGATTCAGGCGGCGGCCGCATCTCTGCTCGGTGACAAGCCGCATGTGACCGGTAAGCTGTTGCCACAGAAAGAGGTAAGCAATGCGACACCGTAAGTCATTATGGGTGCTGATTGCGGTGCTGTGGCTCCTGCCGTGGCAGGCGCAGGCCGTGGTGATCGAAGAAGTGGCGAGCGACAAAGGGGCGAAGGCATGGCTGACGGAAGCGCATGCCTTACCGATTTTCTCGCTGCGGTTGACGTTCCCCAAGGCCGGGAGTGCCTATGACCCGGATGCCAAGAAGGGGTTGGCGTTGATGGCGGCGCGAATGCTGCAGGAAGGCTCTGGGGGCAAAGACGCCAAGGCGTTTCAGGAGTATCTCGATTTTCACGCAATTGATCTGGATATCGCCGTCTCAGAAGACGATGTGACGGTCAGTATGGAGAGTTTGAGCGAGCATACCGATGTAGCATTCTCGATCCTCTACGATATTTTGCTGGATGCGCAACTGGCGCCGGAAGCGTTTACGCAGCTCCAGAAAGAAGCGATTTCCGAGCTGAAACAACTCAAGCAAAATCCAAGCTATGTCGCCGGGCTGGCGTTCGATAAGCTGGTGTTCGGCGATCATCCGTATGGTGCGCCAGGGCGTGGGACGAAAGAAAGCATTCAGGCCATTCAGCTCGATGATGTGCGGGAGTATCTCACGTCCTGTCTGACGCGTGAGGGGATGGTGCTGTCGGTGGTGGGGGATATGACCCCGGCGATGCTGGCGGCGAAGATGTCGCAATATCTCGACCCGCTGCCGGAGGTTCGGCAATGTACCGGTGTGGTGGTGAAGGCCAGCCCGCATTTTGGCAGCGTTGGCCATGAGGGGATGGATGTGCCGCAGACGGTGGTGAAGTTTGCGTTGCCGGGTGTGCCACGCCAAAACCCGGAATTCTACACGGCGTTTGTGCTGAATCATATGCTCGGTGGGAATGGGCTATCATCACGCGTGGGGACGGCGATCCGTAAGAAGAACGGGTTGGCCTATTATGCCTATACCTCGCTAGATAATATGGATCAGGCGGCGCTGCTGAAAGGGGTGTTTGCCTCTCGCGCAGAAGAAAAAGACAAGGCGGTTGCTCTTTTGAAAGAGGCTATCGGTGAGGCTCAGGCCAACGGGTTCGCCGAAGAAGAATTCGATGATGCGATCCTGTTTTTGACCGGGTCGTTCCCGTTGAAGCTTGATGCCAACTATAAATTGGTAGAATATCTGCAAATGATGCAGCGTTTTGATCTGGGGAAAGATTATCTGGAGATGCGCAATCGTATTATTGAGTCGGTGACACTCCGGCATGTGAATGCGCTGGCAAAGCGGATTCTTGACCCGGAGAAACTGATATTGCAGTCGGTTGGTCAGGAGCCGAAGACTGCGCCTGAGACGGAGTCCACGAACGGGAGGGATTGATGACGATCCGTATCCTGCCAAATACCATGATTAACCGTATCGCCGCCGGAGAGGTGGTGGAGCGTCCGGCTTCTGTGGTGAAAGAGCTGGCGGAGAATGCGATTGACGCCGGGGCGCGTCAGGTCGATGTGATGGTGGAGGCTGGCGGCAAACGCTATATTCGCGTCAGCGATGACGGGTGCGGGATGAACAAAGGTGAGATGTTGCTGGCGATTCAACGCCACGCGACTTCCAAGCTGCCGGATGATGATTTGCTGGCGATTCACCATTTTGGATTCCGGGGCGAGGCACTGCCTTCCATTGGGTCGGTGAGCCGGATGACATTGACTAGCCGGGCAGAAGGATCAGACGATGGCTGGGCATTGCATGTGGATGGCGGAGCCGTAGGTGAACCGGAACCGGCGGCGCGGTCTGTCGGCACCACGGTGGAGATTGCCGATCTGTTTTATGCCACTCCGGCGCGACTGAAATTCCTCAAGACGGAACGCACGGAAACGCAGGCGATTCAGGATGTGGTGCAGCGGCTAGCGATGGCACATCCGGATGTTGGGTTCAGGCTGACAGTGGATGATAAGGAGAAATTCCGCGCACAGGCGGAGCAGGGGGCATTGCTGGATGCGCGACTGCCACGGTTAGGCTCGGTGCTGGGTAAGGCGTTTGCCGAGAATGCACTGGCGATCGACAATGAACGGGAAGGCATTCGCCTGACAGGCTATGCCGGATTGCCGACCTATAACCGAGGGACGTCGATGTATCAGTATCTGTTCGTCAACGGGCGGCCGGTGCGGGATAAATTGCTGCTGGGGACTGTGCGGGCGGCGTATCAGGATTTTCTGGCGCGTGACCGGCATCCGGTGGTGGCGCTGTTTCTGGAAATGCCGAGTGAGTGGGTGGATGTGAATGTGCATCCGGCCAAGGCGGAAGTGCGGTTTCGCGATAGCGGAATAGTGCGCGGGTTGATCGTCGGCTCGCTCAAGCATGCGCTGCAGGAGGCCGGGCATCGTGCATCCACGACGGTATCGGCGACAGCGCTGGGTGCATTGCAGAGTGGCGGTGGCATGCCCGCGACATCCTATGCGTATGCGGCGCCATCTTCCTATTCAGCGCCACGTTTTCATGAACCGGCAGCGGCGGGTTCGATGTTTCAGGGGATGCAGGCGGCGCCACAGGCGCGGGTGATGGAGATGCCGGAAACACGCGAAGAGGTGGCCGGTGCGCCGAACTCAGTCGATGATTTGCGGGATTATCCGCTGGGGGCGGCATGTGCGCAACTGCATGAGACGTATGTGGTGGCGCAGACGCGCGACGGGATTGTGATTGTCGATCAGCATGCGGCGCATGAGCGGCTGGTCTATGAGGCGATGAAGCAGGCGATCGACAAGGAAGGGGTCAAGCGGCAGGCGTTGCTGATCCCGGAAGTGATCGAGCTGGAAGGTGACGGGGCGGCGCGTTTGCTGGCACGCAGTGACGAGCTGGCGACACTAGGGCTGGTGATCGAAGGTTTCGGCGATCAGACAGTGGTGGTGCGCGCTATTCCGGCGTTGCTGGGCGATGTGGACGTGAGCGGACTGATCCGTAATCTGGCGGACGACCTAGCGGAATTCGGTGAAACGCTGGCATTGAAGGAAAAGCTGGAAGATGTGTGCGGCACCATGGCCTGTCACGGCAGTGTGCGCGCCGGACGGCGGCTGAACCGCGACGAAATGAACGCCTTGCTGCGCCATATGGAGCGTACACCGCATTCCGGGCAGTGTAATCACGGGCGCCCGACCTATGTGGAGCTAAAACTTAAAGATATCGAAAAGCTATTCGGGCGGCGGTGATGGCTCGCATCCATTGCTTGCATATGCAGAGAAATCCGCTACATTCCGCCTATGTTTAGCTTTACCGTTCTCTATACGCTTATTCTTGCCGTATCCACTTTTCTGCTGGCCGTGATCGGCGTGTTCGGCCTGACCCGGATTCTGCCGCTATTATCGGTGATGGATGCGCCGAATGAGCGTAGCAATCACACGGAACCCGTGCCGCGAGGAGGCGGGCTGGCGGTGATTATCGCAAGCTTATGTTTCCTGATTGTCGGCGGGGCGCATAGCCAGTTGATTTTTGCCATCATTGCGCTGATGCTGATCTCAATCATGGACGATGTGAAGCCGCAGCCGGTGAAGATCCGTCTGGCGGCACAAGGCATGGCGGCGCTATTGGTGGTGCTAGGGTTTGATGGAATGGTATTCCAGGGATTGTTGCCGCTGGCACTGGATCGTGCCGTATCGGTGATTCTGCTGGTCGGGTTCATCAATTTTTACAATTTCATGGATGGGATCGATGAGCTTACCTCCGTGCAGACGGTCAGCATTGCTGCCGGGTTGCTGGCGGTGGTAGCGAGTGAGCACAGCCTGCCGAATTATCTGGCGATTGACGGGATTATCGTGGCGGCAGCCGTTGCCGGATTCTGGATTTTCAACCGTCACCCGGCGAAGATTTTTCTCGGCGATGTCGGGAGTATTCCGCTGGGGCTGATCATGGGGTATTTGCTGCTTAAACTGGCGACTGAAGGCCAGTGGGCGGCGGCATTGATTCTGCCAGCCTACTATCTCAGCGATGCCGGGCTGACGTTGCTTGCACGGTTGGGGCGCGGTGAGAAAATCTGGCAGGCGCATTCAAGCCATGCTTATCAAAGCGCGGTGCGTAACGGGTTGCCGCATGACGAAGTGTCGCACAGTGTGCTGGCGCTCAATATGTTCCTGATTGTTTATGCCGTTGCCAGCCAGCTTGGCGAGATGGAGGCGATTGCCTCGGTAGGGATGGCCTATATGCTGTCTTTCTTGTTGATGGCGTGGTTTAAGGGCGCACGACCAGTGCGACGCGCTACGGTGACGAAGACGGATACACCGGAAGCGGAGGTGATGCCACCGTACGAGGCGCGTGCCTAATCTCAAGAAAAGTCTGATTTCAGCAATCCATGATAGCATCATGGCGGTTGCCAGTTTTGGCATTGCGCTCTATTTGCGTCTCGGCGACGAGATGATGGCTATGACGGCGCCGTATCTCGGTTGGGGGAGCGGGCTGTTTGTGCTGATTTTCGCAGCGGTGGCGTATGGATTCACGCTGCATCGCGGAGTGTGGCGCTATGTGTCGATCCGCGAATTGTTCACCATCGCACGGGTGGTGGTGGTCAGTATCGTGCTGTTTTATCTGGTGCTGTTCGTGATTAACCGGCTGGAAGGGGTACCGCGTTCAGTGCCATTTATCCATATGATGGTGCTGGGGGCATCGCTGGCCGGGACGCGAATAGCCTACCGTGCTTTCCGTGACCGCAGTGTGATGCAGATCGCTAAGGAATCATCGGCGATCCCGGTGTTGCTGGTGGGGTATAAGCTCAATGCCGAGCAGTTCATTCGTGATTTGCAGGCGAACCCTGCGGCGCTCTATCGCGTGGTTGGGATCATCGACCGCGATACCGGGCAGCACGGGCGTCAGGTGCATGGGGTGTCGATCCTCGGCGGTGTGGACGATGTGGAGGCGGTGATAGAGAAACTATCCGCTGCCGGACAACGCCCGCAACGGGTGATTCTGAGTCAGGATTATCTGGATCATGAGACGGTGTCGGCACTGCTCGATGTGTGCGATGCCAAGGGAATGACACTCTCGCGACTGCCGCGCCTGACCGATTTCCAGCGCAGCATGGAAGAGGCGACGACGCTGAAGCCGATTGCGATTGAGGATATTCTGGGGCGGGCGCAGAACACACATGACCGCGACGGTATGCGGGCGCTGATCGCCGGGAAGACGGTGCTGGTGACCGGGGCGGGCGGCACGATCGGCGGGGAGTTGTCGCGACAGGTTGCCGGATTTCTGCCCAAGCAATTGGTGTTGCTGGATGCATCGGAATATAATCTCTACACCATCGATCAAGAGGTTCGCCGCCTGTCCTCTGAGATTCCGGTGGAAATGGTGCTGGCGGATGTGCGCGATAAGGCCGCCGTGCAGCATCATATGAAGCGGATCAAACCGGATATCGTGTTTCATGCAGCGGCGATCAAGCATGTGCCGATTGCCGAGGCGAATGAAGAAGAGGCAGCACTGACCAATGTATTCGGCACCCGGCATGTGGCCGATGCGGCGCAGGCGGAAAAAGTGAAAACGATGGTGGTGATTTCCACCGATAAGGCGGTGAACCCGACCAATGTGATGGGGGCTTGCAAGCGGCTGGCAGAGTATTACTGCCAGTATGCGGCGCGCAATAAACCGGATGTGACACGGTTTGTGACGGTGCGGTTTGGTAATGTGCTGGGCTCGACCGGATCGGTGGTGCCGCTGTTTCAGAAACAACTGGAGGCCGGAGGGCCGTTGACGGTGACGCATCCCGATATGGAGCGGTATTTCATGACGGTTCGGGAGGCGGTGGAACTGGTGATCCAGTCGGCGGTGCTGAGTCAGGATATGCAGCAGAAAGACGGGTTCGTGTTTGTGCTGGATATGGGTAAACCGGTGAAAATCAGCGATATGGCCAAGCAGATGATCCGGCTGGCCGGGCTGAAACCGGATGAGGATATTCAGATCAGTTATACCGGGCTGCGTCCGGGCGAGAAGCTCTATGAAGAGCTGTTTTATGATGCCGAGGCGCTTGCAAATACCGAACATGCCGGGATTATGCAGGCGACGGTGCATGCGCCAGCCACGGAAACACTTGCAGAAGCGCTGGAAAGGCTTTATGACGCATGTCACGCACGGGACGCACAGTCCGTCAGGCAACTGCTTCAGCAACTGGTCCCGGAATTTCAATCGCAGGCGGCGACCGACGCCGCATAACCATGACGGGGTATGGGATGACTGCTTCAATTCGCACGGCGCTGGTGTCCGTGTCAGACAAAACCGGTATTGTTGATTTTTGCCGCTTTCTGGAAAAGCAAGGGGTGGCGATTCTCTCGACGGGAGGGACGTCCGCGCTGCTGAAGAAAGAAGGCGTGGCGGTGACCGATGTGGCCGATTATACCGGGTTCCCGGAGATGATGGACGGGCGCGTGAAGACGCTGCACCCGAAAGTACATGGCGGGATTCTCGGCAAACGCTCCGATACAGCGCATATGGATGCGGCGAGCACACATGACATTCAGATGATCGATCTGGTGGTGATCAATCTCTACCCGTTTGAAGCAACGGTGGCGCGGGGCGCAGGGGATGACGAGGTGATCGAGAATATCGATATTGGCGGGCCGTCGATGGTGCGCTCGGCCGCGAAGAATCATGAGGATGTGACGATCATCGTCGACCCGGCGGATTATGCGACGGTGCAGGAAGAGATGGTAAACGGAAGCGGTGCGACATCGCTGGAGACGCGCCGGATGCTGGCCGGAAAAGCTTATGCCCGTACGGCAGCTTATGATGCGGCGATCAGCCAGTGGTTCGCCAGCAAGGCAGATGGCATGCCGGTACAGTTTGCGGTTTCCGCAGCGCTCAAGCAATCCCTGCGCTACGGTGAGAATCCGCATCAGAATGCCGCGTTTTATCAGGTGGGCAGCGGCGAAGGCACGCTGGCCGGGGCGCGGCAGATTCAGGGAAAAGAGCTTAGTTATAACAATATCAATGATACCGATGCGGCGCTGGCGCTGGTGCGTGAGTTCGAGCAGCCAACGGTGGCGATTATCAAACACGCCAACCCGTGCGGGGTGGCCTCAGCCGAGAGCATGCTGCAGGCGTATGAGAATGCTTTCTCCTGTGACCCGCAAAGTGCGTTTGGCGGGATTATTGCGCTGAACCGGGCGCTGGATGCCAAGACGGCGGAAGCGATTTCCAAGCAATTCGCCGAGGTGATTATTGCGCCCGATGCGACGCCCGATGCGCTGGAACTGATGGCCGGGAAGAAGAATCTGCGTATCCTGCTGACCGGGGACGCCACACCGAATGCGATGCCGTATACTATCACGACGGTCTCCGGCGGGTTGCTGGTGCAGCAGCCGGATGCGGCAGTGCTGGATGAGTCGGCACTGACGGTAGTGACCAAGCGTCAACCAAGCGAGGCAGAGATGGCCGATCTGCGCTTTGCGTTTGCGGTGGGCAAGCATGTGAAATCGAACGCGATCGTGATGGCGCGCGGCGGCATGACAGTCGGTATCGGCGCCGGGCAGATGAGCCGGGTAGACAGCGTGCGCATTGCCTCATGGAAGGCCGGTGAAGCCAAGCTGGGCACAAAAGGCGCAGTGCTGGCTTCCGATGCGTTCTTCCCGTTCGATGATAATATCCATTCGGCGGCAGAGGCGGGCATCACCGCGATCATTCAGCCGGGCGGTTCCATTCGTGACGATGAAGTGATTGCCGCCGCGGATAAGTATGATATGGCGATGGTGTTCACTGGCATGCGCCATTTCAGGCATTAGCGCTTCTTTCTTCTATCGCCCTGTGCGTTGTCGCGTATCAGCTTGTGTAGGATTTTCTACACGTCGCTTCACGCTCCTCGCACAGAACAACATAAGAAAGAAGCAATTTCGGGAGAACACGGTATTCTCCATCTCGTGACAACACTGTTTAGAAGACCTCGCATATTTAATACTGCTTCACGCTCCTCGCACAGAGAACAATAGAAGAAAGAAGCAATTCTCAAATTAAATGCCGCGGCCCTGACCCTGGGACTGGCTGATGGCGTTTTCGACGAATTTTCCGGCGATGTTCATGCCCTGCGCGGCGAGGCGTTTGACCGTCTCTTTGGCATCCTCATAGACCGCTAGTTGCGCCAGCGAGTAACTGGTTGCTGCAGTCTGGATGGCATTGATTTCCTGATGCAGTTTTTCTGTGGTCTCATGCACTTTGGTGGACATATTGGCCAGATCCGGCCCAGCTTCTTTCTGCGCCTGAATCAATTGCAGAATGGCAGCGCGGAGTTCGTCATGCTCCAGATGATGCACGGCGGTGATGAGGTCGGTCATGTCGATGTCGCCGTTGCTGAGCTTTTGCATCAAATCTTCCAGCGTCTGGCAGTCTTCCACCAGCATGGTGGCTTCTTCGGTGCGGATCTGGGCGTTGTTATCAGCCTTCTCGGAAAAGATGGCGGCGAAGAGGACGGTGTAGTCTTTATACAGTTGCACCAGATGCTGGCGGGTGTCGCGATCCGGGCGGGGAAACTCGCCGCTATCGCTATCCACAGCGACGTCGGTATGTGGAGATAGATGGGTGTCCGAGCGGCCATGCAACAGCGGCTTGGCCTGAATATGGCGCAGCATGCCGATGTCGTAAGCGAGACGTTCCACCGAAAGGCGGCTGTGTTTGCTGCCGTCGTCTTCGCCGGAGGTCAGGGCACGCACGGCATCGTGATAATATTCGATACGCGGGCGGTAATCACCTTCCCGACCGAAAATCTGATGCGCGGCTTCGATGGCACGGATGTCCTCATACTGGCGAGACATGATGCCGATCAGCGCCTGGGCCTCTTGAGAGAATTCTGGCATAGCATTCCATTATACAGTATCTGGAGACCATGCCTACTGCAACGCATGCCGCTCCGCAAGCGATGAATGAGCCGCCCGCGCTGGCGGTCTATCTGCATTGGCCGTTCTGTAAGAGCAAATGCCCGTATTGCGATTTCAACAGCCATGTGCGCGACACAGTGGATCAGGCGCGCTGGCAGCGGGCGATGCTGACGGAACTGGCGACGATGGCCGAGCGGGTGGGGCCGCGGCGGGTGGTGAGTATTTTCTTCGGAGGCGGGACACCGTCGTTGATGCCGCCGGAGACAGCGGCGGCGTTGATTGAGGCGGTACAGACATACTGGCCGGGAGAGGTGCCGGAGATTACGCTGGAAGCGAACCCGACATCGGTGGAGGCCGAGGCGTTTCGGGCATTCCGTGATGCCGGGGTGAATCGCCTGTCGCTCGGTATTCAGGCGCTGAATGCCGATGATTTGGGGTTTCTGGGGCGAGAGCATTCGGTGGAGGAAGCGCTGGCGGCACTCCGTCTGGCGCAGGAGACATTTCCGCGCTATTCCTTCGATTTGATTTACGCCCGCCCCGGACAGAATGTGGCAGGCTGGACAGCGGAATTACAGGAAGCACTGTCTTATGCCGGGGATCATCTGTCGCTTTATCAGCTGACGATTGAGCCGGATACCCCGTTTGCGCGCTTCTACCGTGCCGGGGATTTTCAACTGCCGGACGACGAGACGGCAGCGGCGCTTTATGAGACGACGGAAGCGCTGTTGCGGGACGCCGGGCTTGCGGCATATGAGGTGTCCAATTATGCCCGCCCCAGTGCGGCGTGCCGGCATAATCTGGCCTATTGGCGTGGGGAGGATTATCTGGGGGTTGGCCCCGGCGCGCATGGGCGGCTGAGCGATGCAGATGGATGTTATGCCACGTCTACGTATCGCTCGCCGGAGCGCTGGCTGGAGCGGGTGGAGCGTGATGGGCAGGCGCTGGAGACGGATAGCCTGCTTTCACCGGAAGAGCGGCGGCAAGAGATGGTGATGACCGGGCTGCGGCTGATGGAAGGGATTACGCTGGACGATTATCGTGACCTGCTGCGCCCGGACAAGCTGGCGCATTATCTGGCGTGCGGGTTGCTGGAGCAGGAAGGCGAGCTGTTGCGCACGACACCGGAGGGTCGGCTGGTGCTGAACCGTTTGATTGGCGAGTTACTGATCTAGTAATTGACCTGCAGGAAGGTGCGCGGCGCGGCGGAGATCTGCTTGAAGCCGTTCTTATCGACCTGCAGGACAGCCAGTCCGCGTTCGCTGATGCCATCGACGCGCAGGCGGAAGATACCGTTGGCCGGGCCGCTATAGCCGCTAGGATCGGTCAGAGCAGAGGCGGAGAATTGCCCCGGCTGCTGCGCCAGCGTTGCCGCCAGTGCCACCGAGTCGTAGGCCAGGCTGGCGAGGCGTTGCGGCTGATAACCGTAATTATTGGTGAAGCGTTGTTCAAAACCGCGATAGCTGCGCAGCGGAGAAGAGGCAAACCAGCCGCCATAGACATCGCTCATGCCGAGCAGCGCATCGTCATCCCACAGGCCAGTGCCGAGAAATTGCACGGCATCGTTGGTGACGCCGTAGGATTTCAGGCGTGCCAGAATCATTTTCAGGCGCTCGCCGCCTTCGGCCAGCAAGACAGCATCGACTTCCGGCTTGTCATATTGGCGGCCACCGAACAGGCGCTGGATTTCGATATCCACATCGGTGGCGCCCGGCGGGTAGAATTCAATGCCGACCAGCGGCTTGTTGTGCAGGATCATCATCTTGCGCAGGGCATCGGCGACAATGTTGCCATATGCGTTGGACGGCAGCAGGGCGGCGATGCGGTTCTTCTGATGCTGGAAGGCTTCGCCGACGACGCGCTGCACCTGCTGATCCGGCATGAAACCGGAAATGTAGGTGCCGCGGGCGGCGACTTCCTTGTTATTGGAGAAGGTAATGACCTGCACGTTGCGGGCTTTGGCAATTGGAGCGACCGCTTTCACCGATTCACCGAAAAGCGGGCCGATGATCAATTGTGCGCCTTCATCCAACGCTTCCTTGGCGGCTTTGGTCGCACCTTGAGGTGTGCCCTCGGTGTCTTTCGGCACCAATACGACCTGCGTGACGTGACCTTCCATGGTGGCGTATTTATCGAACAGCGCCAGCATGCCGGCATCGAGCAGCGCCTGCCCAAGATCAGCAGCGTCACCACTCAGCGGTACTAACAGGCCGACTTTCACTTCCGGACCAGTCAGCGGCTTGAAGCCCTCTTTTTGTTCGTCCATCATGTTGCCCGGCGTGCCATAACCACGTTCCAGCGGCGGGCGCCGGGTGTTATAGGTATCGTCTCTTGGTTGATAGGTCGGCCCCTGATGACATGCGGTGAGCAACCACATCAGTGACGTTATTCCGGTCAGTAGCCATATGATACGCTTCATAGCTGCCTCTTGTAAAACGATGCGACACTGTCTAAATCTTATCAAGCAGGGAACCATAGGCTAAGCATGTCGAAAAGTAAATCCACCAAAACCGGCGATGGGACACTTTATGTAGTCGCGACTCCGATCGGTAATCTTGCCGATTGGACATTTCGTGCGGTGGACATTGCCAAACGCGCCGATGTGATTGCCTGCGAAGATACACGCGTGACGGGCAAGCTGCTTCATCATTATGGTATTGGTACGCGCATGATGGCGTATCATGAACATAACGCCGCTGAGATGCGTCCTAAGCTGATCGCCATGCTGGAAGAAGGCAAGCAGGTGGCGCTGATGAGCGATGCCGGGACGCCGCTGATTTCTGACCCCGGTTATAAGCTGATTACCGCATTGCGGGAGAGGGGACTGCGGATTGAGGTTATTCCAGGAGCCAGCAGCGTGACGGCGGCGCTCTCTGTCGCCGGGCTGCCGACCGATCAGTTTTTCTTCGCCGGGTTTGCCCCGAATAAGGCACAGGCGCGTAAGGCGTGGCTGGAGGAGTTGGCACCGATTCCCGGCACATGGGTGCTGTTTGAATCCGCTAAACGGCTGGCCAAAACGCTGGCCGATATTGCGGTGATTTATCCGGCACGGCAGGTGGCGGTGGCACGCGAACTCACCAAGATTTACGAAGAAGTGGTGCATGGTACGGCAGCGGAACTGGCGGCTGCGATGGAAGCCGATCCGCTGCGCGGGGAGATTGTGCTGCTGGTGGCGCCCGGCGGAGAAGGTGACCATGCACCGGACGAGGAAGCGCTGAAAGCAATGCTGAAGACATTACTGGAAACACACAGCACCAAGGAAGCGGTGGCGATTCTCACTGAGCAGAGTGGATTGCCACGCAAAAAGGTTTATGCATGGGCGCTCGCATTGACATAACCGATAAGCGCAAACGTGCTTACAAACGCGGATTGTGGTCGGAGACGCTGGCGGCGCTGTGGCTGATGTTGCAGGGGTATCGTATCCTGAAGCGGCGCTACAAGACCCCATATGGCGAGATCGATCTGGTGGCGTGCCGCGGGCCGATGCTGGCGATGGTGGAGGTGAAAGCGCGCCCGGACTTGACGCAGGGGCTGGAGTCGGTAACGCGGCATCAGCAACAACGGATTGAGCAGGCGGTGCTGATGTTTCTGCAGGAAAATCCGGCATATGCACAGCATGCGCTGCGGCTGGATGTGATGGTCTGCCGCCCGTGGCGCTGGCCGCATCACCTGAAAGATGCGTGGCGGCCTGAATCGTGACTTGCTTTGCCAAAATCACCCCGGCATAATACGCCCACACGGAGGTTACTTATGATACCACACTGGCTCAGGCTTGATCATATTTTCCTTATTCTCTCAGTCGGGTTGCTGCTGCTGTGCGGCGTGTTGCTCAGCGGATGCCAAACCGTGGCGATGAGTGGCGCTACCGGCGCCGGGATTGCTGCCGTGGAAGAACGCTCCATCGGTACAGTGGTGGATGACACCACGATTTATGCCGAGATCAACCATCTGTTTATACAGGCCGATGTGAACGACCTGCTGACCAATGTCGATATTCGCGTCAATGACGGGCGGGTATTGCTGACCGGTCAGGTGAATCATGCGCAAACGCCGGTGGAAGCCGTGCGGCTGGCATGGGAAGCGCGCGGAGTGCGTGAGGTCATCAACGAGATCAAAGTGAACAATGAATCGACCATCGCGGAATATGCGCAGGATCAGTGGATCGAGACGCAGATTGAAGCGCGGTTGCTGGCGACCAAGGACATCAAGTCCATCAACTACACGGTGGAAGTGGTTGGTGGTGTGGTCTATCTGCTCGGGATTGCGCAGGATGCCGAAGAATTACGGAATGCCGCTTACATCGCCAGTATTACTGAGGGTGTACAGAAAGTGATCAGTTATGTACGGCTGAAGACTGATCCGGGAGTGCGCCCACAAGCGCTCTGATTCATGTCACTCCGTGTTGCGATTCAAATGGACCCGCCGGCGCGGTTGAACCCCGCCGGGGATTCGACCATCATTCTGGCGCAGGAAGCTGCCGCGCGTGGGCATACGCTCTATTATTACGAACCGCACTGGCTGACCTGCACTGCCGGGAATATCACGACCATTGCCTATCCGCTCAGCTGTACCGGCGACCCGGTTGACTGGTTCCATCTGGGCGATGCAGAGACGCTTAACCTTGCCGATATGCATGTGGTGCTGATGCGTCAGGACCCACCGTACGATATGCGGTATCTGAGCGCGACCTATCTGCTGGAGCAGGTGTCCGATCATGTGCTGGTGGTGAACAACCCAACGGTGGTGCGCAATTTGCCGGAGAAAATCTTTCCGCTGCATTTTGCCGAGTATATGCCGGAGACGCTGATTGCCAGCAGTAAGGAACCGGTCTATGCGTTTTTGAAAGAACATGGCGATATTGTTATCAAGCCGCTATACGGGTTTGGTGGGCATGACGTGTTCCGCCTGCGCGAAGGGGCGGATAATATCGACGCGATTTTAGAGACGTTGTTTACAGCCAACCATGAACCGTTTATGGCGCAACGTTTCCTGCCGGAAGTGGATTCCGGCGACCGGCGGATTATCCTAATCGACGGCAAGGTGGAAGGGGTGAGCGGACGTATCCCCGCGGCCGGGGAGATTCGCGCCAATTTCCGTGTCGGCGGCAGCGCTGCCAAGGCCGAGCTTACGCCGCGTCAGCAGGAAATCTGCGACAAAGTGGGCGCGTATTGTAGGGAACACGGGTTGTTGTTTGTAGGGCTGGATGTGATCGGCGATTATCTGACGGAGATCAATATCACCTCACCGACCGGGCTGCGGGCAGTCAAAGACCTTTACGGCGTGACGCCGGAGAAGCGTTTCTGGGATGCGGTGGAAGCGCGGGTAGCGTAGGCTTAAGCTTCAACGATGAATCCGCCATTGGCATAATCCGGTTTGCCGTAACGGAACGGCTCACCTTCCAGTGTGGTCATGCGCCCGCCAGCGGCTTCGACGATGGCATGGCCGGCGGCGGTATCCCATTCCATAGTGCGTCCGGCGCGCGGATAGAGATCGGCGTTACCGTTGGCGACCTGACAGAATTTATACGAGCTGGAGGCATGCACGACGGTGGCGACGCCGAATTCATCCAGCATGGCCTGCGTGTTGGGTGAAGGATGGTGTTTGCTGAGAACGACGGCGCGGCTGCCTTTCTCCCGCCGCTCGGTGTGGATGGGCTGCGGGTCACTATCTCCTGATATTTGAAATGCGCCGGTGGCGTCACTGCCAAAAAACCCTTCGTCTTTCGCAGGCAGATAGATGATTCCAGCGACGGGATGTTTCCCTTCGATCAGCCCGATATTAACGGTGAACTCATCCTCACCGCGAATGAAACCCTTGGTGCCGTCAAGCGGATCGACCAGCCAGAAACGCGCCTCGACATCGACGTCGCGCACCGCTTCTTCCGAGACGACAGGGATGTCCGGGAACATGATTTGCAATTGCTTTACGATGTAGGCGCTGGCAAGCGTATCCGCCTCGGTGACGGGGGAATGATCGTCCTTGTATTCCACTTCCAGTCCGCCGCTGCGCACCTCCATGATGAGCCGACCGGCTTCTTTGGCGATGAGAAAAAGCGACTGAAGAAAGGACAGGTCCCGGCGTGCCGGGTCGTGATTATCTGGTTGCATGTCGGCATAAAAGCACACATAGATCGCCACATGCCAGCTTTTTTCGTTACACTTCATTTCGATTGCGCTATGAGTAGCAGCAACGCAACCGTATTCGATACTCATGGCTGATCGCTACGAAACCCTGTTTAAGAAGAAACTGAAAGAAATCTTTGCCACGTTCGATAAAAAACCGGACAAGCAAATGACCGTGTTTATCGAGCAGTTTCTGGCCAAGACAGCGCTGATGGATCTGGAAGCGCTGAATGTCACCCAGATTACCTATACCATGCAGGCGGCGTATGATTTCATGCAGAACCGCACGTCGGGCAAACCGAAAATCCGCGTTTATACTCCGAACCCGAAGAAGGCAGGCTACACACGTCAGCGCACAGTGGTGCAGCTGGTCAATGACGATATGCCGTTTCTGGTGGATTCGATCACGGCGGAACTGAACCGGCAAGGCTTCACCATCTATGAGACGATGCACCCGATCATTCATGTGGAGCGCGACAGCAAAGGTGCCCTGAAATCTGTCCATAGCGATGAGACGGAGAAGAGCAACAAGGAATCGATGATCAGTTTCCAGATTTCTGCGCTGCCGGACGGGATTACCTCCGAGCAATTGTCGCAGGATCTGGCCTATGTGCTGGAATATGTCTATCTGGCGGTTGCTGATTGGAAGCATATGCTGGCCCGGATGGGTGAGACGCGCCAGTATGTGCAGTCTCTGCGCAAGGGGGTGGAGCGTGATGAGCGCGAGGAGGCGGCAGATTTTCTGGCATGGCTGACGCGCAATAATTTCGTGCTGCTCGGCTATATCGAATATGATTTCTACGACAGCAAAGGCAACGAAAAGCTGAGCGTGGTCAAAGGCTCGGAGCTTGGCGTGTTCCGCGCCGAGGATAGCCGTTTCAAATATAAAGGGCTGGCATCGATCCCGCCGGAAATGCGCCGGTTTGCGCTGGAGCCGCAGGTTATCGAGATCACCAAATCGAACCATAAATCCATCGTTCACCGCCCGGTGCAGATGGATTATATCGGCATTAAACGTCTGGATGAGGCGGGCAATGTCGTGGGGGAATGCCGTTTCCTCGGCCTGTTTACCTCGATCGTGTATTACCAGAGTGCCGATAATATCCCGTATATCCGTCATAAGATTAACCAGACATTGCGGCGCGCCAATTTTGACCCGCTGAGTCATAACGGGAAATCACTGCGGGCGATTCTGGAATTCTTCCCGCGCGACGAGCTGTTCCAGATTTCCGAGGACGATCTGTTCAATATCAGCCTTGGGGTGATGTCGCTGGAGGAGCGACCGGATACGCGCCTGTTTATCCGTGCCGATAAATATCAGCGGTTCCTCAGTTGTTTCGTCTACATGCCGCGCGATAAGTTCAATACGTTTGTGCGGAAAGAAGTGGCACAGGTGCTGGAGCGGCATTTCAACGGCACGCTGACAGGGTTTTATACGCAGCTGACCGACTCACCATTGGCGCGGCTGCATCTGATTATCAAGACGCGTTCCGGCTCGGTGCCGGTTTATGACATCGAGGCGATTGAAGAAGAAATCAGCGATATCATCAATTTCTGGATCGATGCGCTGCGCGAAGAATTGATCGAAGTGCATGGCGAGAAGCGCGGAGAATCGCTGTTCCGCACCTTCCAGAACGCTTTCCCGAAAAACTATATCAACAGTACGCGCCGTCAGGATGCGGTGATCGATATATCCAAGTTTTATGCCTGTGTGCAGTCGGGCCGTCCGTCGGTCAATATGTTGTTCGATGGCACGTCCGATACGCAGGACTTCCAGCTCAAGGTCTACAGCACCGAGTCAGGGGCGGCGCTTTCTGACATGCTGCCGATGCTGGAGAATATGGGCTGCAAGGTGATGGATGTGACGACCTATACCATCCACCCGGAATGGGAATATCGTCAGGAAGTGACGCTGCGGATTTTCCGTCTGCGGTTGAAAGACCCGCGCAAGATCGATTTCACGGCACGCAAGAAGCTGTTTGAAGAAGCGATGGTACGTATCTGGTGTAGTGACGTGGAGAATGACGGCTATAACGCGCTGATTCTACGTGCCGGCATTACCTGGCGGCAGACTGAAATGCTGCGCGCGTACGGAAAATATCTGAAGCAGGCCGGGCTGTCCTATAGTGAGTTCTACATTGCCACGGCGTTGTCCGAGCATCCGTTGCTGTCGTGCCAGTTGGTGACGTTGTTTGAAATGCGTTTTGATCCGGCGGTAGAAAAGGGGCGTGAGAAGCAACTCGCCAAGCAATTAAGCGCCATTCAGGATAATCTGACGTCGGTGAGCAACCTGTCGGAAGACCGTATTATTCGTCGCTTTGCCGATGTGATTATGGCGACGCTGCGCACTAATTATTATCAGGAGCAGATTAAGGGCGAGCCTCGCTCGTATATCTCGTTCAAGCTGGATTCATCCAAAGTACCGGAGTTGCCGCTGCCACGACCGTATGCCGAGATTTTCGTCTATTCGATTCGCACGGAGGGTATTCACCTGCGCGGTGGGAAAGTGGCGCGCGGGGGGCTGCGCTGGTCTGACCGTCCGGAGGATTTCCGTACTGAGATTCTGGGGTTGATGAAAGCACAGATGGTGAAGAACTCGGTGATTGTGCCGGTCGGCTCTAAGGGTGGGTTCGTGGTGAAGCGTCCGCCGAAGGAAGCCGGGCGCGAGGCAATGCAGGAAGAGGGCATTTTCTGCTACACGCAATTCCTGCAAGGGCTGCTGGATATTACCGATAATATTGTGAATGGTGCGATTGTGCCGCCGAAAGATGTGGTGCGTCATGACGGCGATGATCCCTATCTGGTGGTGGCGGCCGACAAGGGGACGGCGACGTTCTCCGACCTCGCGAACGACATCGCCGGTTCCCGCGGCTTCTGGCTCGACGACGCGTTCGCCTCGGGTGGC
>JAUIJX010000109.1 GCA_030430795.1 Alphaproteobacteria bacterium
CGGTCGCAATCCTACCGCCGGCATATAGCTAAAAGGGCGTTTAGACGCCGTCCCTACGCGCTTCTGTTGCACATCGCCAATCGGCTTGATCATGGCTTCGCCATCAATGCCGGTCGCCACGACGGACACGCGCATCATACCTTCCATGTCATCATGGAAAGTAGAACCGAAGATAATGTTAGCATCCGGGTCGATCTCTTCGCGGATACGGTTAGCCGCTTCATCGACTTCAAACAGCGTCATATCGCTGCCGCCGGTAATATTAATCAGTGCGGCACTCGCACCTTTCAGGGAAACATCGTCCAGCAGCGGATTAGAAATCGCTGCTTCCGCCGCATCGACGGCACGCTTTTCACCGGTCGCTTCACCGGTACCCATCATTGCCTTACCCATCTCACGCATCACCGTGCGGATATCGGCAAAGTCCAGATTCACCAGCCCCGGCTTCACCATCAGGTCAGTAACGCCGCGCACACCGGAATGCAGTACTTCGTCCGCCATACGGAACGCATCGGCAAACGTGGTCTTATCGGTTGCCAGACGGAATAGGTTCTGGTTCGGGATCACGATCAGCGTATCGACATAATCCTGCAATTCTTCCAGACCGGCTTCCGCTGACTTCATCCGGTTGTTTCCTTCAAACTGGAACGGCTTGGTCACCACACCCACGGTCAGGATTCCCTGCTCACGTGCAATGCGTGCCACCACCGGCGCTGCGCCGGTACCCGTACCACCGCCCATCCCGGCGGTGATGAACACCATGTTGCTACCCTGAATATAACCGGTAATCTCGTCGGCTGCTTCTTCCGCTGCCGCCGCCCCGACTTCCGGATCAGCTCCGGCCCCGAGGCCCTTTGTAATATTCGCACCGAGTTGAATCACCCGGTCGGTCTGCGCACTTTCCAATGCCTGCGCATCGGTATTTGCGACCACGAAATCCACCCCTTCAAGCCGGGCGGTGATCATGTTGTTGACAGCGTTACCGCCAGCGCCACCGACACCGATCACGGTAATCGTAGGCCGCAGCGTTTCGTTTTGAACAGGTAGGTGCAAGTTAATAGTCATGCGTTACTTCCCCCGAGTCACCAGAGCGTTTGATACAAATTTTATGCTTACCGGCCATCATGTTAACAAGTACAGGATGATTGTTACCCTAATACGTATATATGTTTATAACCTCAATTTCCACTACTATATTTAGTGTTTTCAACTTTTTTTCGCGTCACCCGCGCACTAAAAATTATCCTTCAGCCAACTCATCAGCTTTTCCGTTCGGCTGGCAATGCCCGACGTACGGCGACGGCGGTCAAACAGCCGGTCTTCCAGCGGTCGGTTCTGCACATAGCGCAACATCCCGACAGCACTGGAGAATGACGGCCCGCTTACCGAGTCCGCCAGCCCCGGCACAAGATGTGGTTTCCCGAGCCGCACCTGTTTTCCGAGAATCCGCCCGCTCAAATCACGCAGCGCCACCAGTTGGCTCCCGCCCCCGGTCAGCACCACGTTACGGATCGATTGCGTATCGACGCTGGAATGGTTCAGCTTGTCACGGATCAGCTCAAAAATCTCTTCCAGCCGTGGCCGGATAATCCCGATCAGCATCGCGCGCGGCATCATGTTATCTTCGTCGGACTCATCGTCGCCCAGTTGCGGGATGTCGATCATCACCTGATTATCCTGCGGCGCGGCTATCGCGCTGCCATGCAGATTCTTCAAACGCTCGGCATCCAGCAGGCTGGTGGACAGCCCCTTCGCCACATCGCTGGTGACGTTGTTACCGCCAAACGGCACCACATCGGAGAACACATTCGCCCCGCCGGAAAACACGGCGAAACTGGTCTCACCACCGCCGACATCGATAACGATCGCACCGAGATCCATCTCATCCGGCTGCAGACAACCGAGCCCCGCCGCATGTGACGACACCACAAACTCGGACACATTCAGGTGACAGCGGGCAATACACCCGGCCAGATTTTTCAGTCGCGCATTATCCGCCGTAATGATATGCAAATCCGCCCCCAGCTTGGAACCATACATGGTACGCGGATCACGGATGCCGCGCGCGCCGTCCAGATTATACTGCGTAGCGAAACAATGAATCACACTGCGATCACGATCCACCACCGAATTGCAGCCCTCACGTAAAATATCGGCAATATCCTGTTCGCTCACCCCTTCGCCGGACACTGCCAGCTCCACGGAAATATTATGTGACTTGATATGCGTACCGGACAAATTCACCACCACATTCTCAATGGTCTCGCCCGCCATCTGCTCCGCCGCATGCACCGCCGCCACCACCGAGGTCTCCAACTCGTTGATGTCAGTCACCATGCCGGACTTCATCCCCCGCGCCAGTTGATGCCCGATCCCGGTGACATGCAGTTCCCCTTCCGCACCCGGCTCGGCGATAAAACAGGCAACTTTATTCGTCCCGATATCCAGAATCGCGACGCTCCCTTTTTTTCCTTTAATGGCACTGTTTGATTTTTGCATAGAGTTTGTTTTCACCTTTATGTTTCGGTCGCACCGCCCTGCGCCGGATCAGCATCCGGTAAGAGTTTGATAAAAATCCGCTCGAACAGGCGCATGTCGATCGACTGCACTGACTTCTGCAGAATCCCCTGCTCGCGCTGCATCTCTGCCAACCGCTTCCACGCCGCACCGGTTTCTTCCTCCGGCAGCATCACATTCACACCGCTATCGAAGCGGAGGTTCCAGCGCCGCTCCCCGACATAGACTGCCGCCACTACTTCATCCGCCAGCGAACGTTCTGTCGCCAGTAACTCCAGCAACTCCGTCGTATGTTCCGGCGCGCCTTTGCCAACCACCACCAGCAATTGCAGGTAATCATTGGCATCTTCCTGTTCCAGCACCACGCCCTCTTCGTCGATCGGGCTGAGTGTGCCGTCATGCTGCCATACCGCCACCGGGCTGCGCTCCACAATCCGCACATGCAATGTGTCCGGCAGCATCCGCTCCACTGACGCCTGCTTAACCGTGCTGATCGCTTCAATCCGTTTCTGAATATCCGGCAGTGATGCCTCGAAGATCGAATCGCCCACTGTCACACCGAGCGCGGCCAGCACCTCTTCCTTGGACGTTTTCTCACGCCCTTCAATCGTCAAATTGCTGATATGAAACCCGCCGCTCGCCGTCATCGCATAAATACCGTCCTGCGTATCGGCAATGGTTTTCTCGATCCAGCCGGAATCATGCAACCACCAGCTGCCGCCGCCCAGAATAGCGATAACCGCCACCCCGCCCATCAACCCGAGCCGGTGACGGAATGTTTTCAGCTTCTTCCGCTTCGCCTTACTACGTGAAGCAATTTGCGATTGTTTCTGTCGTGATGTAAGCCTAGCCATGATGATCACTCCTTGCAGTCTCTATCAACTGCGCTACCAACTGGTTAAACGAGATCCCCTGATGCGCCGCAATCTCCGGCGCCAGTGACAACGGCGTCATCCCCGGCTGCGTATTCACCTCCAGCAGGTAGAACACACCTTCGCCCAGCGCCTCATCATTGTAGCGAAAATCGGAACGAGTCAGCCCGCGACACCCCAGCGCCTTATGCGCCCGCACCGCCAGTTCGCACACTTCTTCGTAATCCTTCGGCTCCAGCGGTGCCGGCATCAGATGCTCCGCCTTGCCGTCGGTATATTTGGCAGCGTAATCGTAGAACCCTTCATGCGGGCGAATCTCGATCGCGCCGAGCGCCTGATCGTTCAGCACCGCCACCTGAATCTCACGCCCCGGAATATACGTCTCCACCAGCATCGTCATGCTCTGATCCAGGTTATGCAGAGAGGCCAGATCGTCTTCCTGAAAGATGATGCGCACATCGACACTCGAGCCTTCATTGGTCGGCTTGATGACGAACGGCATCGCCACCGGTTTATGCTCGATGATCTCACCGAGCGTATAGACATCGCCGTCAGGGCAGCGCAACCCGCACGCCTGAAACACCTTCTTGGCCATTGGCTTATCCATCGCCAGCGCCGAGGCCAGCACCCCCGAATGCGTATAAGGAATCCCGAGAATCTCAAGCATGCCCTGCGTACAGCCGTCTTCGCCATACTGCCCGTGCAGCCCGTTGAACACCACATCCGGTTTGACCTTCGCCAATTGCTGCGCCAGATCGCGCCCTGCATCCACCGCAGTCACCTTATGCCCCAACTCGGTTAATGCTTTTTCAATCGCCGCACCACTACTGAGTGACACATCACGTTCTGCCGACAACCCGCCTTTCAGCACCGCCACATGCATGCTCATGCCGCCTCCCCGATGCGTTTGATTTCCCATTGCAGCATCACACCGCTCTCCGCTTCCACCCGGCGACGCACTTCCTCATCGGCCGCACTCGCCTCGCCGTTATTAATCAGAAAATTGCAATGCTTCTCGGATACCTGCGCATCGCTCATCTGAAAACCACGGCATCCCGCCGCGTCAATCAACTCCCACGCCTTATGCCCGTCCGGGTTTTTAAACGTACTGCCGCCGGTACGCGCCCGTGTCGGCTGAGACAAATCGCGCTCCTCGGCAATCCGTTGCATCCGCTCGGCAATCACTGCCGTCTCTTCACTATCCGTACGCATGGTAGCCGCCGTAAATATCGCCCCATCCGGCATATCACTGTGGCGGTATCGGTATCCCAGTTCCTCCGGGCTCATCTGCACCACCTGCCCGTCTGCCAGCACCAGCTCGGCAGTCACCAGCACATCTTTCATCTCGCGGCCATACGCCCCGGCATTCATCGCCAGCGCTCCGCCGATCGTTCCCGGAATGCCACTGAGAAATTCCAGCCCGCCGCGCCCGTGATCGCGCGCCACCAGTGCCACGTTGAGATCCATCGCCGCCGCTCCGGCACGCACCAGCCCATCCGTCTGCACCTCGATTCCGGCAAAACCGCGCCCGAGACGAATCACCACCCCGCGCATGCCGCCGTCGCGCACCAGCAGGTTGGAGCCAACCCCCAGCACGAACACCGGCAACCCATCGGGTTTCTGTCGCATGAAACGCTGCAAATCTGCCGTATCTTCCGGAGTGTAGAGCCATTCCGCCGGACCACCGACCTGAAACCAGCAGCGCTTGGCCAGCGGCACCTCGGCACGCAACCGCCCGGTGAGTCCCTGCGCCCAGTCCGGTCGATCCTCCGCTATGCTCGCAATGTTTTCCACGCGCTCCGCTCTCATGCACCCGCAACCTTTTTAGCGCTGCCCGTCAGGGCGTCCAACTTTCCCGGCAAGCGCCCTGCCCACCCGGAAATACTTCCGGCGCCGAGACAAACCACCATATCACCTGCCTCTGCCAACCCGGCAATCACTTCCGGCAGGGCGTCTTCACTCTCCAGCGCCACCACATGCTTGTGCCCATGCCCGCGGATTCCTTCCACCAGCGCATCGCGATCGATGCCTTCAATCGGGTCTTCGCCAGCGGCATACACATCGGCCACCACCACCACATCGGCATCATTGAAACAGGTACAGAAATCCTCGAACAAATCACGCAGGCGACTATAGCGGTGCGGCTGCACCACTGCGATCACCTTGCCCTGCCCGCGCGGACGCGCCTGCCGCGCCGACGACAACGTCGCCGCAATCTCCACCGGGTGATGCCCATAATCGTCGATCACCGTGACTCCGGCAGACTCACCGGTTTTGGTGAAGCGTCGCTTCACACCACTAAACCCGGCAAAGCCTTCCAGCAGCGTCTTGCGCACGAGATTGGTATTGGAGCCGTAAGCCACGCCGACGCTGAATGCGTGACGCTGATCGCCGATGATGGCACGCTCTGGCGTGTCGGCGTGCCTCTGGCGCCGGTCGATCTCCTCGGCAAGGAAGCGACAATCTGGGCTGAACGGACCGGCTCCTCCCAATGCGGCGGTCTGGTCATGAACCGCGCTGTTTACGCCGAACGCGCCCAGTAAA
>JAUIJX010000110.1 GCA_030430795.1 Alphaproteobacteria bacterium
AGGATAAAATCCTTCCGGTATTTGGCTGGAATCATACTCTTCGCCAATGAATTGCAGCCCGTCAAATTCTGCGAGTTTGGTGATATTCTCAGCCGTGATACCATCCTTGAGCACCAGCATTCCGACGGCATTACCAGGATCTGCGCGTGCGATATCGTAGCTACCCACGGCATATTCATAACAGTTGGTGTAAACACCAATCGCGGCGACTGCTTTATTGCTGCCATCGGGGTACTGAAGTATAGCTCCCAATTCACCGGCTGATTCATCGTAGCCGTAGAAGAAGCTCAAATCGAACACAGGAGCGCTTTTATTGACGAACCCGCCCATCATTTCTCCGATACTTATTCAACATAGACTATACAGTATTATAGTTAAGCTTTATTAATGTTTCATGACGGTGTGCCGACTTTTCTTTTTATCAGTAATAAATTCGATTGCCCTTGACTTTCCGTACGATTTGCGAGATAAAGCGCCGAGAAAATAGTTAATCTCAGGTTAACAAACGTGGTGTAAGTCACAACAAAGAGGGGTTGTATGGCAATTTATAATGTCAAAGATTTTGGAGCCAAAGGCGACGGTGTTACCGACGATGCAGCGGCAATTCAGGCGGCTATTGAAGCGGCGGCAGCTGCAGGTGGTGGAGAAGTCTATATTCCGCAAGGACTCTATATTGTCAGCCAACAACACTGGACCGATAAATACAATGCAGGTTTGAAAGAAGACCCGACCGAAGGGTCTGACGGCGTCTTGATGATGCGCGACAATGTCACCCTCTATGGTGACGGCATGGGCGAGACCATTCTGAAACTCAAAGACGGCCATAGCGGTAAAGTTACCGGCATGGTGCGTACCGAATACGGTGAAGAAAACCATGATGTTGCCATGAAATTTTTGACGCTGGACGGCAACCGTGACAACACCACAGGCAAGGTGGATGGCTGGTTCAACGGCTACATCCCGGACCAACAGGGGCAAGACACCAATATTACACTCGATGGCGTTGAGATCATGAACATGTCAGGCTACGGCTTTGACCCGCATGAACAGACCGTCAATATCATCCTGAAAAACTCCGTGTCGCACGGCAACGGTCTTGATGGTTTCGTGGCGGATTTCCAAATCGGCGGCATTTTCGAAAACAACATTGCCTACGGTAATGATCGTCATGGCTTCAATATTGTGACCAGCACCAACGATTTCGTGCTGAAGGACAATGTGGCATACGATAATGGCTCTACCGGTTTCGTGTTCCAGCGAGGAAGTTACGACATTCCGTTTGTAACCAATGTGCAGATGATCGGTGGCGCTGCCTATAACAATGCTCGAGAAGGCATTCTGATCAAGCTGTCCGATCACATTACTCTGACCGGGGTGGAGTCTTACGGCAACCAGCGTGAAGGTATCCAGATTTACGGTAGTTCAGATATCATTATCGAAGACAGCACTATCTACAATAACTCACAATTCGAGAACGACAGATATTCGGAAATCCGTATCCGTGAATATGATGATACGGGCGGTGCTTCCGGCAATTTGTACCCGGCTCTGAATAACATCGTTCGTGATAACGTAATCTATGCTGATGGTGATGTGCGATCACGCTATGGTGTATATGAAGTAGCGGATTCCAGCGACTTTACGCAGGCGATCAATAATCTGATTGACGGCATGGTACGCTCATCCATCAAGCTCAACGGTGCAAACTCTACGGCGACGGATGGCGAAACCAGCGAGAACGACACCATTGTTGGCACGAGTGCGGATGACTCGATCGACGGCGGTGTTGGCGACGATGACATTCAGGGTAAAAGCGGAAACGACACTCTCATCGGTGGTGAAGGCAACGACTACCTGTTCGGTAGCACCGGCATGGACCTGCTGATCGGCGGTAACGGCAACGATACGCTGGACGGTAGCACCAACTTCGACACCGTGTATGGTGGCGATGGTGATGACAGCATTCTCGGTGTGTCCGGTAATGACTCTCTCTCCGGTGGTGAAGGTCATGACGCCATTCATGGTGGTTCTGGTACGGATACCATAGAAGGTGACGGCGGTAACGACCTGCTGAAAGGCAATAGCGGCAGTGACATCATTTACGGTGGCACCGGCAACGACACCCTGCAAGGCAGCGACGGCATCGACAAACTCTACGGTGAAGACGGTGATGACAGCATCGACGGTGGTTCCGATGTCGACCGCGCCTATGGCGGTGAAGGCAATGACTTCATCAAAGGTGGTGACGGTGATGACCGTCTGGAAGGTGATAACGGGCTTGATACCATCAGTGGTGGCACCGGCAATGATGCGATCAAAGGCGGCGGTGATGCCGATGAGATTGATGGTAACAGCGGTAACGATTACATCTGGGGCGATGATGGCAACGATACGGTGCTGGGCAGCTCTGGCTTTGATACGCTCAAAGGCGGCAGTGATGATGACTACATCGATGGCGGTTCTGACGATGATTACATCGAAGGGAACAGCGGCAACGACACCATCATTGGTGACGATGGTAACGATACCCTGGATGGCGGCGGCGGCGCTGATATCTTCTACTTCATTTCCAACAGCGGTGTGGATGTGATTGACGATTTCAGCATCGGTACGGACAAGCTGGGCATCAGCAGCAGCATCTATGCGACGGCGCAGGAAGCCCTGCAGCATGTTTCCTATGATAATAACGTAGGAACGCTGGATCTCGGCAGCGATGATTCGGTGACGCTGCTTGGCCTGTCGGGTGTGCTGACCACCAACGATATCGTGATTCTCTAAAACACGTCTTTCCGGCGGCGGATTTCGGCGAAGACTTCCACATCCTTCTCACCGAGGAGGTTGAGGGATTCCTGTATGGTGGAATCGCGCCAACGCAAAAACGGGTTGGCTTTTTTCTCCTCGCCCAGCAGCATCGGCACGGTCGGCTGACTCTTCGCGCGCAATCGCGCCACCTCATCTTCGCGCTCCAGCACATGCGGATTATGCGGATCAATGGTCTTGGCAAACGCCACGTTTGTCTCGGTATATTCATGCGTACAGCACACCACCGTATCGTCCGGCAGCGCCATGAGTCTGGCGAGGCTGGTCATCATCTGCCCGGCGGTGCCCTCAAACAGACGCCCGCAGCCGAGTGAAAACAAGGTATCACCGCTAAACAGCAATTTCAGTTCCGGAAAATAATACGCGATATGAGTCAGCGTATGGCCGGGAATGAACATTACCTCGCTCTGAAAGCGGCCAACGGTGACGCGCTCCCCCTCTTCCAGCTTCACATCGATATGCGGAATGCGTTTGGCATCGTAGAGATATCCGACCACCACCGAATCGAAATGCTGCTTCACGGCCTCGATACCATTCACATGATCCCAGTGGTGATGCGTCACTAAAATCGTATCGGCGCGCCAGCCTTCTTGCTCCAGCGCTTCGATCACCGGCTCGCCGTCACCGGGATCAATCACCGCAGTCACATCCTGCACGTCGTCATGCAGCGCATAGACGTAATTGTCCTGATAGATGGGAATTTGAATCAACCGGACGTCCTGAAAAGACAGGTCGGGAATCATGCGGAACCTTTGCGATCCTGTTTAGCAAATGCCTGAAGCTCTTCGATGATCCTATCACGAATTTGCTGTGTGTCACGCGGGTTGATCTGATAACGTTTCCCCAGCGTCTCATACTCGCGCTGGTTCAGGGTGAAGTTAAATTTGACTGAATCGGAGGTGGCGATCGGCAGGCGCAGAATCTTACGCACCACATCGGCAATGCGCATATCGTTGCGCAGCGCTTCCTCGATCAGCGTGCCGGCGGTCTTGATGTCGCATTCCAGCAATTGCTCACCCATTTCCTTCTGCTGTTTGCGCTCCAGCATCTGACGGGTTTCCACAATGTCTTTGTGCTCCAGCTTCACCGGCGCCAGCGGCGTCACTTTTGGCAGTGATTGCAGTTTCTGCTCTGGTGATGGCTCGGCTTGCGGTTGTTCCTTCTGCGTCAGGCGCGGCGCGGTGTGGATAATATCGACAATATCGCTCATCGGGCGGTAGATAGTGGCATACACATCCATATGCCCGTCCAGAAAACGCTCAATCTCGATCGCCTTCGCATTATCTTCGGACACATAGAGCTCATATTCAAACACCCGCTCGGTGCCCTTCTCCATCTGCTTGCCACGCAGTCCTTCGATGCGGCGCTCATAGCGCGTCGTCGTCCAGCCACTGAGAGGCTGATTGATCTGTTCCCGCACGAACAGACGGCGCAGGCGGGAGGAATGGCTGAGCACTTTCAAATCTTCCGGCGTCAGCAGCACTTCTAGGTCGGTCGCTTCCAGTTTGCGGGAAATCGCCAGATATGGCTCTTCACTCTCATTGTCATGGGCGATGATAACCCAGCACACCTGCTTGCCTTTACGCGACAGGGCAAACGAAGCGAATTGTGCCTGAGAAAAGGTATAGAGCTTGCGCTCGGTGATAATCAGATGTTGCTCGGAGATACTGTCCTGCGGCATCGCCCCGAACTGGACAGTCTGCCCGATTCGCAAACGCTCCAGCGGCGCAGACGGCGCCAGCATATTCTTTTTCCCCACCCAATGGTCAGGGAGAAGTTGTTTTATTTGTTGGAACATTTTTCACTTCCCCGACCTATTTAACTAGTCGGCGGCAGGCACACTTGCAAGCTGAAATTAAAGCTTATGCTTCATGATGGCGGCTTTCTCACGCTGCCAGTCGCGCTTCTTTTCGGTCTCACGCTTGTCGTAATCCTTCTTCCCGCGCGCAATCGCCAGCATCACTTTGGCGATGCCTTTCTTATTGAAATAAACGCGCAGCGGCACCAGCGTAATCCCTTTGGTGGCCACCAGACCGATCAGCTTGCGCACCTCGCGCTTATGCAGCAGCAGCTTACGTGGCCGCCGTGAGAAATGATTGAAACGGTTAGCCTGCTCATACTCATCGATATGCGCGTTGAACAGCCAGATTTCGCCGTCTTTTTCCCCGGCATAGGCATCCTTGATATTGGCTCGCCCTGCGCGCAGCGATTTCACCTCCGAGCCTTCCAGCACGATACCAGCCTCGAGTTCTTCATCGATATGGTAGTTATGCCGGGCGGCGCGATTCTCAATACGCGGTGGCTCTTTACGAACAGGTTTCTTGGCCATAGCGCACCTGCCTGCGGCTACAGCAAGCCGAACGATTGCATCGCTTGCTTCACGCGTGCCTGGGTGTCAGCTTCCGGCAGGGTCAGCGGCAGACGAATCTCGTCACTGCACTTGCCCATCAGATGCGCGGCATATTTCACCGGCACAGGATTGGTCTCAAGGAACATGGAGGTGTGCAGCCCCACCAGTGTTTCATGCAGGCGCAACGCCTCGGCATAATCCCCGGCGAGACAGGCATTCTGAATCTCAGCGCAACGCTTCGGCGCGATATTGGCCGTCACGGAGATGCAGCCCTGCCCACCCTGTGCATTGAAGCCAACGGCGGTCATATCTTCTCCGGACAGCAGCGCAAACCGATCTCCAACCAAATGACGCAACGTGCTGACACGCGCCAGATCACCGGTCGCATCTTTTACGCCCGCCACATTTGGCAGCTCTGCCAGACGCTCAAACAGCCCGTCGGAGATATTAATCACCGAGCGACCCGGAATGTTATAGACGATCAGCGGAATATCCACAGCGTCATTGATCGCTTTGAAATGCTGGTAGATGCCTTCCGGTGTCGGCTTATTGTAATACGGCGTCACGATCAGTGCGGAATCCGCTCCCACTTCTTTAGCGTGGCGGGTGAAGTCCACCGCCTCGTCGGTCGAGTTAGACCCCGTCCCGGCCATCACATGCGCGCGTCCGGCGGCTGCTTTCACGCATAATTCCACCACATGCTTATGCTCTTCGTGCGTCAGCGTCGGG
>JAUIJX010000111.1 GCA_030430795.1 Alphaproteobacteria bacterium
TCGATCTCGTAGCGGTCGATGCGCGGGTTTTTCGGCACGCCGGTCTCGTCGACGTCTGCCGGGTCCCAGCGGTAGATTTCGAATGCTTTGACATCCTTGGCGCCGGCGGGTGCCTTATGGGTGTTGCCCTGCGTGATCTTGGAATTGGCGGGTAGTGCAAATTCAACCATGCTATCCTCTCATCATCTCCGTCGATTATGTGGGTTGGGGTAGGGAGAATCAACGTTGCTGCTGGCAACTGATTCATTCTCCGTGTCTTCCGTTTGTTTCTCCGGCAATAATACCACGCCACGGTGTCGCTTGTCAGCAATTTCGCGGACGGTTTTTTGCATGGCGACGTAGCGCTCGGCATTATTCGGGTGGGTGGTGCTGACATAGATGGCATCCGGGTTGCGCTCGGCCATGCGACGCCAGAATTCCGGGGCTTTGTCGGCATCATAGCCGCTGCGGGCCAGAATATACATGCCGATATAGTCGGCTTCGCGTTCGAATTCCGGGGAGAAGGACAGGGTGGCGGTGGCGGCGCCGACCTTGCTGAATGCGCCTTGTGAGTTGACGCCCTGCGAGGCGATCAGCATATCGACAGCGCCCCCCAGCAACGTTCCCAGTATCTGGTTGCCCTGACTTTTCTGCGGATGGCGCATCATGTTATGCGCCAGTTCGTGCGACAGGACGAACGCCAGTTCTTCATCGGTCTTGGCGAATTCCAACAGGCCGGGGAGCACTACCACCTTGTTGCCGTCAGCATAGGCGTTGACGCCGCCTTTGTCTGCCAGTTCGACACCAAACACGCAGGAGCTGCCCTGACCGGATAGGCCCATCTCGTGGCAGACGGTGCTGGCGGTGGGTGCAATGGCGGAGATGACGCGGTGTAACCGCTCTTCCTTGTTCAGGCGTTCGCGGCGTTGTTTCTGCTGGCTGACAAGGGTGCGTTGATCGGCGCGTTGTTGCTGGATCTGTTGTTCCTGCTGTATTTCATCGCCGGAGACCTGAGGTGCATAAGTGCTGGCACCCTGACAGGCGGCCAGCAGCACCGTGATGGCACTCGCGACTGCGATCCGGCGCAGGGAAAACATGATCTTAGTACACCCGTGCTTTCGGTGGGATGACCTCTGCTTCGTCGGTCAGCGTGTACATATGCACCGGGCGGTAGTCGATGGCGACGTTGCCTTCGCCGTCAATCCAGGTGACGGTGTGCTTCATCCATTCCTTATCATGGCGATCCGGGAAGTCCTCATGCGCATGGGCGCCACGGCTTTCCTTGCGGTTGGACGCGGAATACATGGTGGCAACCGCCTGACCGAGCAGGTTGTCGAGTTCCAGTGCCTCGACCAGATCGCTGTTCCAGATCAGGCCGCGGTCGGTCACTTTGAGTTCCTTGTAGGAATCGAAGACGGTAGAGATTTCTCGGCAACCTTCTTCCAGTACGTCCTGCGTACGGAAGACGGCGGCGTTGTTCTGCATGGTGCGCTGCATGTTGCGGCGGATCTCGGCGGTCGGCATGCTGCCATTGGCATAGCGGATGGCGTCCAGACGGGTGAGGATGCGCTCGGTGACAGCATCCGGCAGCGCTTTATGCGGCAGTCCCGGCGTGATGGTTTCCTTGGCGCGGTGCGCGGCGGCGCGGCCAAACACCACAAGGTCGAGCAGTGAGTTGGAGCCAAGGCGGTTAGCACCGTGTACGGAGACGCAGGCGGCTTCACCGATGGCCATCAGGCCTGGCACCACGGTATCTGGGTTGCCCTCATAGAGCGTCACCACTTCGCCGTGATAATTGGTCGGGATACCGCCCATATTGTAATGCACGGTCGGCAATACCGGGATCGGTTCGCGCGTGACATCGACCCCGGCGAAAATCTTCGCGGATTCGGCGATGCCCGGCAGGCGCTTGTGAATCATCTCGGCATCGAGGTGATCCAGATGCAGGTAGATATGGTCTTTGTTCGGGCCGACGCCGCGGCCTTCGCGGATTTCGATGGTCATGGAGCGGCTGACAACATCGCGGGAGGCGAGGTCTTTGGCCGACGGCGCATAGCGTTCCATGAAGCGCTCGCCCTCGGAGTTCACCAGATAACCGCCTTCGCCGCGGACACCTTCGGTGATCAGGCAGCCGGCGCCGTAGATGCCGGTCGGGTGGAACTGGACGAATTCCATATCCTGCAATGGCAGGCCTGCGCGCAGCACCATGCCGCCGCCGTCGCCGGTGCAGGTATGGGCGGAGGTGCAGGAGAAATAGGCACGTCCGTATCCGCCGGTCGCCAGCACGGTGGTCTGGCCGCGGAAGCGGTGCAGGGTGCCGTCATCCATGTTGAGCGCCATGACGCCGCAGCATTGACCCTCGTCATCCATCAGCAGGTCGATGGCGAAATATTCGACGAAGAATTCGGCCTGATGGCGTAGTGATTGCGTATAGAGCGTGTGCAGGATGGCGTGGCCGGTACGGTCGGCGGCGGCGCAGGTACGCTGTGCTGCCGGGCCTTCACCCATCTTGGTGGTCATGCCGCCGAACGGGCGCTGGTAGATCTTGCCTTCCGGGGTACGCGAGAACGGTACGCCGTAATGTTCCAGTTCGATCACGGAATCGATGGCGTTTTTACACATATATTCAATGGCGTCCTGATCGCCCAGCCAGTCCGAGCCTTTGACGGTGTCGTACATATGCCAGCGCCAGTTATCCTCGCTCATATTGCCGAGCGCGGCACTGATGCCGCCCTGTGCGGCGACGGTGTGGCTGCGGGTCGGGAAGACCTTGGTGATGCAGGCGGTTTTCAGTCCGGCGGAGGCCATGCCGAAGGTTGCGCGCAGACCGGCGCCACCGGCTCCGACGACAACGACATCATAGTAATGGTCAACAATGGTGTAGGGTTGGGTCATGGAGTGTTCCGTGTTTTAAATGTTATCCGAAATGCAGCTTGAGCAGTGCGAGGATGCTGAGCAATGCCCCGGCAGCGCAGGCGAAAGTGCTGGCCAGCAGCAGGGTGATTTTGACGCATTCGCGATGCACGTAATCTTCGATCACCACCTGCAGGCCAAGTTTGGCATGGTAGAACATGGCGGTGAGCATACCGATCAGTAGTATCATGGTCGAGGGCCTGGACAGCCATTTGACGGCGGTGGCGTCGTTGGCATAGGCCATATGGGTGACGATGCCCCAGACGAACCAGACGCTGAGCGGGATCAGGGCAATGGCGGTGACGCGTTGCATCCACCAGTGGCCGGTGCCGTCCTTGGCGGAGCCGAGGCCGCGCGCATTGGCCAGATTAGTGCGGAGAAAATCCTGTTTCATGATGCTTCTCCCAGAATGGTGAACCACAGTGCGGCAGTGGCGAGTATGGCGAAGGCCAGCACCAGCAACCCGGAGCGGGTGACGGTGGCCAGCTCAAAGCCTTTGCCCATATCCCAGAACAGGTGGCGGATGCCGTTGCCCAGATGATAGAAAAAGGCGCCGCTCCAGCCGATCAGTACCAGCTTGCCGTACCATTGCTGCGCGCATTCGCTGAGGCAGGTATAGAGTTCAGGGCAATAGGCCAGTCCCCACAACCATGCCACGATAATCACGGAACCGAAAGCGAGCGTGACGCCGGTGATACGGTGGAAGATGGACATGGCGGAGGTGATTTGCGGCCGGTAGACCTGCAGATGGGGAGACAGCGGACGCTGCTCTTTAACAGAAAGTGGATTGCTCATACCTCAACCTGCTTATTCGTTGATACAACTATAGATAATCATGATGTCTAGGCACGAATCTAACTAACTCTGGTGTGAATAGTCAAATTATTAGACGTGTCGCGATGTATTCTTGTCGGGGGTGGTAAGTGACGTGGTGATTTTACAATAAGTCGTTTTGTATGTGCTCAGGCGCCGCGCATGCTTACGGCGAACGATCGCCGGTCGCCAGTCGGCTCCTGCTCACTGCGTTCGCTTGTTTTGTCCCACGCGAAACAGAGCAAGGAACAAGAGCGAGGTCAGGCTTGTCTCGCCGTAGCTCGAAGAGCATAGGCGGAAGGCCGAGTGCTGTATTTCACGTTATATTGTGTTGTCATTCCCGTGAAAACGGGAATCTCTGGATCTGGCTTCCGGATTCCCGCTTGCGCGGGAATGACAGTGAATGCAGCGCAGTAGCGCGAGCAGGGGCATCGAAAAAAAGGGCGGCCACTGGCCGCCCTTTGATGTCCTATGCGTGTCCGCTTAGGCGGTTTCTTCCGCTTCCACTTCCTGCGAGGAATCCGCCGGGGTGCTGCCGTCCGGTTCTTTCAGGACGTAGCCGCGGCCCCATACGGTTTCAATGTAGTTTTCACCGTTGGAGGCTTCCGCCAGTTTCTTACGCAGTTTGCAGACGAACACGTCAATGATCTTCAGTTCCGGCTCATCGATCCCGCCATAGAGGTGGTTCAGGAACATTTCCTTGGTCAGGGTCGAGCCCTTACGCAGGGAGAGCAGTTCCAGAATCGCATATTCCTTACTGGTCAGGTGGATCGGTTTGCTATCCACTTCGACTGAGCGGGTGTCGAGATTGACGACCAGCTTGCCGGTGCGAATCACAGACTCGGAATGGCCTTTGGAACGACGCACGATCGCCTGAATACGGGCAATCAGTTCGCCTTTGTTGAATGGTTTGGTGAGATAGTCATCTGCACCGTAGCCGAGACCCTTGATCTTCTGATCCGGGCCGGAGAGGCCGGAGAGAATCAGGATCGGGGTGGTGATTTTGGCGGCGCGGAAACGACGCAGCACTTCGTACCCGTCAATATCCGGCAACATCAAATCCAGAATAATAATATCGTAATCATAAATGCGGCCGATCTCGAGGCCTTCTTCGCCCAGTTCGGTCGTGTCACAGATAATGCCTTCGGACGCAAGCGACAGCTCAATGGCTTTTGCGGTGGACGGATCGTCTTCAACTAATAATACGCGCATTGTCACCTCAGTTGTGTTATTGCAAATTCAGAATATAACGCTAAAACTCTTGGTGAACAGGAGTGTTCAGCGTTAACCAGTAACGTCCCTCGTTTATTAATATAATATTAAAAAACGAATTGCACAACGATTATATTAATTTTTCCTGAATGCCAAGACTTTGCTGGTATTCGCAAGAAAATGAACGAAATATAGGCAAAATCATGTTCGCATGTTACACTAAACCCACAAATTAAGGATTCACAGGCAGAAAAGTTTAAAATGGATCACCATGTCGCCTCCCTCAAGACCATTCCCAAGGTCAATCTTTCCGGTTCTGTCGCTTCAGTAAAGGGTTTGCTTATCGCCTGTTCGGGCATGCGATCTTTCCTTAGCGTCGGCTCCCGCTGTCGTATTACGCGAAGAGACGGCATGCATCATGTCGGTGATGTGCTGTGTGAAGTGGTCGGTTTTGACGATGAATACGCGCTGCTGATGCCGTTCAGTTCGCTGGAGGGGATTGGCCCCGGTGCGAAAGTCGAACTCGTGGAGTCAGATGCTGCGATCCGGCCAACCCATGCCTGGTTGGGGCGGGTGGTGGACGCGTTCGGCAACCCGATTGATGGCAAAGGCCCGCTGCCGGTGGGCGGGATGCCGATTCCGATCCGAAATACGCCGCCACCGGCGCAATTGCGGGAGCGGGTGCGCGACAAGGTCGATCTTGGTGTGCGTTCGATGAATACCTTCCTGACCTGCTGTCGCGGGCAGCGGATGGGGATTTTTGCCGGATCGGGGGTGGGAAAATCCATTCTGATGTCGATGCTGGCAAAATATTCGCAGGCGACGGTCAATGTGATCGGGCTGATCGGGGAGCGTGGCCGCGAGGTGCAGGAATTTATTCAGGACGATCTGGGTGAAGAAGGGCTGGCGCG
>JAUIJX010000112.1 GCA_030430795.1 Alphaproteobacteria bacterium
GTTTCTCTCGGTGCATTTTGGCGATGAACTGATGGATGTTGTTCATCACCGTGACCGCAGTTTCTTCCACTCACATCATTTCAAATATGAGCTCATTCTGATCCTGTTTTTTATGCTCCTGATTTTTGGCTATTATGAATTAATCGCCTCACTGCATATTGATCAGGTGCTGAGTGCACCGACCGGTGGCGCCTAAATTATATCCCCGTTTTCCATCTTCTCTTTCATCACCTGCTCGAACTTATCCAGCAGCTCTTCCTTTTTCTCCTGCGGCAGAGCTTCAAACTCTTCTTCCGTTAACCCTTCCGCATTGAGAAAGGCGAGGAAGAAGCGTTCCTCAGGTGTTTTCTCCATATAATCCAGAAAGTCAGCCTTCGGATCAGGCACATTACTGTATGCCGCTTGTTGCGCCTCTTGGTCGGCTTTGGCGGCAGCTTCATCAGCGATAGCCTGCGCGACTTGCTGGGCAGAGCTGTGGCGTTGTGCGGCTTCTTCCTGTGCGGCTTGTTGCGCATAAAACAGGCTTTGCGACAGGGTGATGTCATGCGAGGTAACAGCAGGTTGTTCTCTGGTGTCTTCCTGTTCCTGAATGCGCTGCATCTGCGGCAGGCTGCTGATGGTCTCCTGACTGCTGTTCTGTTGCTCGGCTCGCAGCGAAGCAAAATGATAATCGAGTGGTTTCAGGTGGTTGGATACGGATGACATGGCGCACTCCTTTGGCCGGTGAACGAGTGCTAAAATCAATGCAAGAAAAATACCAACCTGTATTAGCGATGTGCTGTGACGGCGTCGACAACGTGAGGTAACAACAACTTTCCGGCATGTTCCTCCGCGGCGTCGCAAATGCTGCGTGTATATCTCTCAAGCTCTGCCGGGGGCAGGCTGGAGGCGTCCATATGCAGGAAGAAATCGAGGAACATCATGCTGTCAGGGGTGGTTGGGTTATTGGCAAAATCCGTAATATCAATAACCGCCTGAATAGTGTCTATATCGTAAGTGATTTGCATGGAATCCAGTATATCACGATAAGTATTAGACAAATAAGGAACAAACCCATGCAATGCTTCTGTGGTTTCCATGAAGAGTCTGTTTTGTGCGTTATCGGCGGCGACCATCGCCAGCAGACGGCCATGCGCAGGATGCAGCAGATCAAACGCTTTGGCTAGCATAGGGCGGATATCGGGTGAGTAATACATGACATGCACAGCAATCATGGCGTCGAATGGTGATGTTTTTGTGTTCGGAACGTAAGCTTCCATAGTCGATGTGGAAAATTGTGCCGATGAGGTGGGGGTAAGAATATCCAGCATTTTGGCCTTTGCCATATCCATCTGATGGCTGTTTGGTTCAATGCCGAGATAATTAATCGGTGCCAGCGTTTGCAACTCCTGCACCAGAGGAACGTCAAGAATCCCGGTGCCTGAACCGATGCTGGCCAGCCGGAAGGGACGTAACTCCGGAGCGTCAGTGATGAATTGGCTAAGCGATTCTTGCAGGTAGGCAAGCATCAACTCACCCTGATTGGTGAGATGTTGCCGGAAGTTAAGGTGGGCTTCCATATAGGCGTGGCTATCATATTTGAGTGGCCGCAATGTGTCTGTGCGGTCTTGGGCAGGGGATGTCACGCCTGTAAACGCCTTATGTGAATTAAAAAAGCTGAGCATAACAAAAACCGGACGGCTGTCAGCAAAAACATACGCAATAAGCGGTGTTTAGCCATTCCCTGCTTGCATTTCCGCCTGCTTTGGTCTTAAAACAGACCATGACCAATTACCTGCATACGTATGATCTCCCTGATGATGTCACGTTCGATGGCGATATTGCCGTGGACAGTGAAGCGATGGGGCTGAACAACCTGCGTGACCGCTTGTGTGCGGTGCAACTCTCTGACGGAAAAGGCGATGCCCATGTGGTGCATTTCCCAGGGCCGAATTATGATGCGCCGAATCTGAAGGCAGTGCTGGCTGACCCGGCACGCTGTAAGCTGTTCCATTTTGCTCGTTTCGATGTCGCCATCATCAAGCATTACCTTGGTGTCGACACCACGCCGCTTTACTGCACCAAGATTGCTTCACGCTTGTGCCGGACCTACACCGATCGCCATAGCCTGAAAGAATTATGTCGCGAGCTGCTGGGGGTTGAGCTTTCCAAGATGCAGCAATCCTCGGACTGGGGAGCGGGAGAGTTGACGCAGGATCAGCTGGATTATGCCGCTTCCGATGTTCTGTACCTCCACCGTCTGCGCGAAGAACTGAATATCCGGCTGGAGCGTGAGGGGCGCAAAGAACTGGCGGAACGCACCATGGCCTGTATTCCTGTCCGCGCGGAGCTGGATCTGCTGGGCTGGGCGGAGCAGGATATTTTTGCACATTCCTAATCGAAAAAGTCTATGTCTGATAATGCGTTACAATTAGATGCTGGCGAGGCGGCAAACGACGAAGTCAAAAGTGGCCGTGTAACCATCGATCAGGAAATCAAGGGGCTGGAAGCTGTCCGCGAGGCGCTGGATGATGTGTTTGTCCGGGCAGTGGATATGCTGTTTGAATGTCATGGCCGGGTGATTATCACCGGCATGGGCAAAAGCGGCCATGTGGCACGCAAGATTGCGGCGACGATGGCCTCCACCGGCACCCCGGCGCATTTTGTGCACCCGGCGGAAGCCAGTCACGGTGATATGGGAATGATCGCCAAGGAAGATGTGATCGTCATGCTCTCCAACTCCGGCGAGACCAACGAACTGGAGGATATGATCGGCTATGCCAAACGTTTCTCCATCCCGCTGATCGGGATTGTGCGCCGCGCGGAATCGACGCTGGTGGATGCGGCGGATATCCCAATCATCCTGCCGGATATTGCCGAAGCGTCACCGACCGGTGCGCCGACTACCTCCACCATCATGATGATGGCCTACGGCGATGCGTTGGCGATGGCGCTGCTGGAAAAGCGTGGCTTCACCCGTGATGATTTCAAAGTGTTCCATCCTGGTGGGCGTCTGGGCAAAGGCTTGCTCAAAGTGGCTGACCTGATGCACCCGGCAGAACAGTTACCGTTGGTAAAAGCGGAAGAACTGATGAAGGACGTGTTGCTGGTGATGACCTCCAAGTCCTTCGGGTGTGCCGGGGTAACCGACAAAGAAGGACAGTTGATTGGCGTGATTACTGACGGGGATTTGCGTCGCCACGCTGAAAGCGACTTCCTGCGCTTCAAGGCCGAAGAGGTGATGACCGCTAATCCGAAAGTGATTACGGAGAAGGCGCTGGCGGCGGAAGCATTGCATGATATGAACGAGTTCAGCATCACCAGCCTGTTTGTGGTGAATGAAAAGCAGCAACCGGTGGGGTTGATCCATATCCATGACTGCCTGAGGGCTGGGGTCGTCTAGCATGGCCGGGCGCGCGTTGTTCGATAATGTCGGGCGGCAGGCGGAAGAAAGCCTGAAACTGCTGGAATCGCTGGGGCGCTACACCCGCTTCGTTAATCTGAGCAAAATCATTCTGGTGGGATTGATCCTGCTGTTGCTAGGTAGTGCCGTGGTGCTGCCAATAGTAAAAGGGGATGCCGCAGGTATCCGTTTGATTATCTCCAATACACAGGAAGTGCCGGATTCTACACCGGTAATGAAAAACCCGCGCTTTCAGGGAACCGATGACAAAAACCAGCCTTATATGGTGACGGCGGACTCGGCCATCCAGCAGGACAAGGATGTCGTGGTGCTGAAGAACGTCAAAGCGGACATGACCTTCAACGATGAAACCTGGATGATGCTGCGGGCGGATCAGGGGGCGCTGACCTTGTCGGAAAAGCAACTGGTGCTGATCGGTAATATTCGCATTTTCCATGACGGCGGCTATGAGATGGAGACCGAGCGCATGAATGTGGATATGGCGCAAAGTATGGCGTATGGTGATATGCCGTTACATGGTCAGGGAGAAATCGGCACCATTCGTGCGGATCGCTTCAAGGCATTTGACCGCGGCGACCGGCTGTTGTTTGAAGGAAATGTATCACTGACGATTGCGCAGGGGAAATAAACACATGTGGATTCGTAACATAGCACTGATAGCAGTAACGATGGCGCTGGCCACTCCGGCGCTGGCGCAGTTGAGTGTCGGCAAGAATAAAGATCAGCCGATTGAAATCACTGCCGATGCGCTGGAAGTGCTGCAGTCGCAGAAGAAAGCAACCTTCTCCGGCAATGTGCGCGCCGCGCAGGGCGATGTGGTGTTGACCGCGCAGCAGATGGTGGTGCATTACCGTGAGAATGAAGAACGCAAAGGTGACATGGGGGCCGTTTCACGCATCGAAGCGGTTGGCGGTGTCTTCCTGACCACACCGGAAGAAACCGCGCAAGGCGCGAAGGGTGTCTATGATGTCGATAAGAAAACCATCTGGTTGCTGGAGAATGTGATTTTGACACGCGGTGAGAATGTGCTGAAGGGCAGCCAACTCGAATATAGTTTCGATACCGGCAAAAGTCTGGTAACATCAAAAGCTGGAGATAAACAGGGACAGGGGCGCGTCAAAGCCATTTTTGTTCCTGACAAAAAGAAATAAGATTCTATGGCAGAAATTATTGAGGAAATCACCCCGCGACCGGTGCTGGTGGATAAACAGGCCGGGCTGGTCGTCGAAAATCTCGGGAAGCGTTATGCCAAGCGCCCCGTTGTCCGTGATGTGAATCTCTATGTAAACCGTGGTGAGGCCGTTGGGCTTCTGGGGCCGAACGGTGCCGGGAAAACCACGTGCTTCTATATCATTACCGGGCTGGTGCATGCCGATTACGGGCACATTGCACTCGACGGCAAGGACATTACCAACTTGCCGATGTATCGCCGCGCGCGCCTCGGTATCGGTTACCTGCCGCAGGAAGCATCCATCTTCCGTGGCATGACGGTGGAACAGAACATCATGGCAGTGCTGGAGGTGAACGAACGCGTTGCCGAGCAGCGTCAGGTGGTGCTGGATGAATTACTGGCAGAATTTTCCATCACACATTTGCGCCATGCGCCGACGGTGCAACTCTCCGGTGGTGAGCGCCGCCGGGTGGAGATTGCGAGGGCGCTGGCGAGCAATCCATCTTTTATTCTGCTCGATGAGCCATTGGCAGGGATTGATCCGATCGCCGTGGCGGATATTCGTGAAATCGTATCACACCTGAAAGATCGAGGGATCGGGGTGCTGATTACCGACCATAATGTGCGCGAAACGCTCGATATCATTGATCGCGCCTATATTATTCATGACGGGGTGGTGCTGATGGAAGGGACGCCTGCCGACATCGTAGACGATGCGGAAGTGCGGCGTGTCTATCTGGGTGAAAAGTTCAGCTTGTAGCGAGTCACCATGGCCAAACCATCCTTGCAACTCAGACAAAGCCAGTCACTCGTGATGACGGAGCAGTTGCAGCAATCCATCAAACTGCTGCAATTATCATCGTTGGAATTATCGGAATTTATTGAGCAGGAATTAGAAAAGAATCCGCTGCTGACGGTGGAAGAAAACACGCCGGACGCCGACAAACGCGAGAGCGATAGCGATGATGCCCCGGCGGGCGACGACGACAGTCTCTACACCAATTCACTGGATATGGGCGGGCAGGATTCCGAGCAGAGTGAGACGGCGCTGGACGCCAGCAATGATGACATCTGGGGCAGCGAAGTCGAAGGGGTGCGCTATGATCGTGTCAATAACGGTACGGGTGGCGATCCGGCTTATGTGAGCGAAACCATCGAACAAAGCTATTCGGAGAAACCGAGCCTGCGTGACCATCTGCTGGAACAGGTGCAGATGGATATGAGCGATCCGATCCTGAAGATGATTGCC